>JAFGEX010000105.1 GCA_016931355.1 bacterium | reverse complement strand
TATCCAATCCCCCGGTGCCCACGCTGAACAGCTTGATGCCCTTTCCCTTTGCGTCGCGTGCCGCATCCACATACGTGTATTCCTGACCGTAGTCCAGATGCGGCGGCGCGTCCGTGATGATGAAGCCGAGCCTGATGCCGTCCTGGTTCCAGTCCATGTTGCAGACCGCATCCTGCAGGGCGGACTGCAGATCCTCGGGCCCGTCCCCGCCGCCGTTCGCGCGCACGGGCGCCAGGGCGGCCTGGAACAGGTCGAGTTTTTCCGTGAACGGGACGATGCGCGTCACGTAATCGTCCCCCTGGTCCCTGTACAGAACCATGCCGAAGCGCACGGCGGGCTTCGACGAGAGAGAGGCCAGGTTCAGGTTGATCAGCTCGATGGTTTTCTTGAGCCTTTCGATTTCCTCCCCCATGCTGCCTGTTGTGTCGAGAATGAACAGAATGTCGAGCGGCACGGATTGCACGGCCCTTTTCTGAACATCCAGGACGCCCTCCATTTCCCGCCTGCCCTGCCTGGGTATTGTCCACTCTGCCGGGTGTCCCCCGGATACGGCCTTCACCAGGAAGCTCTGCCAGTCGCCTTCAAACGCGGATGGGTGGAACATCCAGGTGCCGTCCGGATAGGTCTTGCCGCGGGCGATGATTTTTCCATCCGCTGAAATTTCGATGTCTGTATTCGGCATGGAACGGCCCGAAGCGTCCTTCAAGGTGATCATGATGCGTTCCCCTACCGGCAGGTCATAATGGGGCGTGCTCTTGAATTTTTCGAGGAAATTCACGAAGTAGTTGAACTGTTTGTTGTCATCCGAGTATCCGGCCTTGAGGCCCGATTGTCCCTTGAGCCCTGCGGTGCGCGACGGCCCTTCAGTCACTTCTCTTGAAGCGGGATGGAGTCCCGAATCTTCCTTGTCCCTTCCGGCTGTTTTCAGGTGGTCGTCCGCCTCTGTCAATACAACACCTCCAAAATCACCGGAAGGTGCGGCGGGTTTTTCCGGCGAGTCGGACCTCATCCGGACTGCCCCGCCTGTTCCGGTTTTCCGGATCGCGTCCGTCCTGTCCATTGCCTTGTACAACCTGTCCGCAGTGACGGTCACGGCCTCTCCCTCGAGCACGGAGCGCTTCAGCCTGATTTCCAGGTAAACCGTCGTATCGCCCTTGATCCGTATGTTGGTGATCAGGACTGTTTCGTAGCCTAGGACCTGCACCTTCAAGGTATGCGCGCCGTCCGGGACGCCTGCGATCTTGAACAGGCCTTCCGCATCGGAAGCCGCCCCGAGCGAGGTTCCGCCGACAAGGGCGTTCGCGCCTGTGACCGGTTTTCCGCTTTCCTGGTCGAAGATTTTTCCGCTGATCGTGCCCGCATCCGCCCGAAGGGCGAAAAGCATGATCATCGCAAGGATGAAAAGCCTTTTCATCTGAGCCTCCTATTGATCACCTCCGGGAGGACATTCCTTTTCCATCCGCTCTCCTAAAAAATGGATTTCTCGGATTTCGATAGGGGAAGTCCTCCCGGAGGTGATTCGACCGAAAACTTTTTTCAAAGATATTACTTTAACGAATCAAAAAGGAAGGAAGTTTCAGGGAACAGGGTCAAGCAGGGCGGGGAAACGTTTCACCATCATGCGCCCGGACTTGGGAAAGCACCGGCGATTGAAGGCCCAGGGCGTAGATCGAAGAATGCCTTGCGTAGTGACCGTCTGTTCAACGCCGGTGATGATGAGTACGCAGATCCTTCGCCCGGAAAGGACCGGGCTCAGGATGACAGGATCGCCGCAACGGACCTTGATCGTCATGCGTCTATGATTGGGAGCCCACGGGTTCAGAATAACAGAATCGCCGCGACTTTGGGGTTCCGGCCCGGACTGTAACCCGGAACGAAGCGCCTATCCGTGCTTCTTCCCGAACGCCGCGACCGCGTCCAGCTCGAACAGCAGCTCGCCGCGGCACACATCCGCCACGACCGTGACTGCCGGCATGTGCGTCAGGCCGAGTTCAGCCACGATTTTCCTGTAAATCGCAGCATCCGCGGGCCTCTTGACGAATGCTGTGGCTTCCGTGATGTTCTTCAGCGTGCCGCCCTCGGACCTGACCAGCGCCTCCACCACCTCGAAGGTCTTTCTGATCTGGGCCTCCGCATCGCCCTCAAACAGGCTTTTGCCCTGATCGTCGATCGCTGCGGTCCCGGACACCAGGATCTGTACCGCGTCCGGGTAGTCCAGAACCATGGCGCGCGAGAACGCGGATCCGTAGCGGAAGGCGGATTTCTGCTTCACGCCGGACGCGGGTTTGGCGGTCACGTCTGAGCCGTTCTCGATGCGCACGGCGAGCACGTCCATGGCGGATGCGGCATGCATGGGGTTGTTGCCCTCAATGCCTGTGCTGGCAGGCATGTAAATCGTTTCAGCGACGTTCTTTTCCTTTGCCGGATCCGCGAGCAGCCCGAATTTCTGGAATTTGCCGGTCCGTACCATGTTAAAGGGGCCGTACCAGTCCAGGATTTTTGAAAGGTAGATCCAGGTACGCACCACGTTGCGGAATGAGATTTTCTGCTGATGCAAAATGTCCTGAACCCGCTCCAGCATGCGGCCCGCCTGCTCCTCGCGGGATTGATCCGGGGAGACGCCGTTTTCCAGGCCGTGAATGTTCTGCAGCATGATGAATGAGGCGCCGTGGGACTTCCAGCCCTTGCCGACAGAGATTCCCCTGTCCGTCACGGTCCAGATGCCGCCGGTCTCGGACATCACGGCACGGATCTGCACGCCCGCAAGCCCTTTGCCCCAGAGCGGGCGGCCTTCAATGTAGGTCCACGGCGCTCCTGAATCCAGGCCGTTTTCCGCGAAGACGCGGTCCCGCGCAGCGCGCACCTGTTCATGGACGTCCAGAGACCCGAACACGCGTTCGTGCACGATGGAGAGGCCGTGGGCCTTGAGCTCCTGCAGGATTTTCCTGTACAGTCTTTCAGCAGTGGCTTCGGCTCCGGCCGTTTTGTCCAGCACTGCTGCGGTGACATGTTCTTCATGTTTTCCGATTCGGGTGAAATACAGGATGAAGGATTCGAAAGAGGAGATGCGTGTCATGAAATTCCCTTTATTTTGCTCGGGTGCATGTCGAGGGGGCCTCTTACCTGGGCGCCTGCTGGTAGAGCTTTTCTTCAGGCGTTTTCCCGCCTGATTCCGGCTTCAACGCCGGATCCAGGGTTGCGTTGCGTTTTTTCTTGTTGTTCATGGCCGCGCGGCTGAGGCTCCAGGGGCTCTTCGGTACAGGGCCTTTCGCCAGCTCAGGCACATTGTAGGTTTTGATGAACGTGTCGTAGAAATCCGGATCCTTCTGCGGCAGCACGAACGGCTTGTGCGCCTTCCCTTCAGCGTCCAGATACGAGAAGAACGGCCTGGCGCATGTGCCGTCCAGCCGCTTGCTGCTGAACACGAACCAGCGGCTGTT
>JAFGEX010000104.1 GCA_016931355.1 bacterium | reverse complement strand
GTCAGCACGTCCAGGTCGTATTTATCCTCTTTTTCCATGTACGCGGTATAGGGATCCAGCGTGTTCAGCATACCGTCCACGCCGGCCTTGAGGAATTTTTCCGGATCCACCTTGTCCACGTAGCGCTGGTTGACCTCGTTGTAAATGGCGCCGAAAAGCGTGAGATTGCTCTTCAGGGTTGAATACGCGTCGCCGCTCAGCGCATTTCGGGTGACGACCAGCGCTGTTGCGAAGAGAAGGAGCAAAACCGCGCTTTTCCAGGTTTTCTTGATCAGTTTCATTGGGACCCCTTTATGCTTTTTCCCATCGTCCGTCGGATCTGACAGCGGGTGCATCCCCGCACCTTGCCGCGGACATGCGTGCGAATATGGATGACTTTTTCCTCATGCAGATCGGAGATCCGCCGGCAGCTTGCTGCAGGGGAGCTTCAATCGATCATAGAGTATACATCCTGGAAGATGACTTGTTCCAGTTCATCGGCGCTTTTTGTGCCGTCCAGGATGCGGATGCGCCGCGGTTCCGAGTCTGCGATTTCCCGGTATCCCCTGCGCACACGTTCGAAAAATTCCCTCGTCTGGTTTTCCATGCGGTCCGCCTGTTTGTTCATGCCTGCCATGCGCCGCAACGATTCTTCAACCGGGATGTCCAGGAAGAAGGTCCGGCCTGGGGTGATGCCGCGGCAGGCCAGGTCATTGGCCCTTTGCAACAGATCCAGCTTGAGGCCGCGGCCGTATCCCTGATAGGCCACGGTGGAATCGGTGAACCGGTCGCAGAGCACCGTATCGCCCCTGTCCAGCGCCGGCCTGATCCATTCGTCGATCAGCTGGGCCCTTGCCGATTCGTAGAGAAGAAGCTCGGTCATGGCGGACATGTCCCCATGGCTCCGGTCGAGGAGAATGAGGCGCACTTTTTCCGAAATCGGCGGGCCGCCCGGATCTCGGAACAAATGAACCAGCACTCCTTTTTTCTGGAGCCTGCCCGCAAGCCTTTCAGCCTGCAGGGACTTGCCGCAGCCGTCGATGCCTTCGAATGTGATGAAAAGACCGTTTAAAGAATCGTGCATCGTTCTTCGGGCCTCGTGCTTCGTGAAAAGACGGGGTTCGGGAATAGGGGATCGGGGTTCGTGAAAAAATGGGAGCAGGGATCAGGGATTTGGGTTATCAAATCGAAAATCGTCAATCGTCCATCGTCAATGAATTCGTGCATCGTTCTTCGGGCCTCGTGCTTCGCGAAAAGACGGGAATCGGGATTAGGGGTCAGGGATTCGTATGCATTCAATTTTTCATTTTGGATTTCGGATTGCTGATTGAAAATCTTTTAAATCCAAAATCCGCAATCCGCAATCAAAAATCCTTCGTCATTCTTAATTCAGAATTCGTAATTTTTTTTCAAGGCAGCCGTATCTCCTTCCACTTCCCGCATTTGAACCGGAGAAAATTGACCGCACTCTTCAGGATCTCGTCCAGCCCCTGTATGACCCAGATGCCGAGCAGTCCGAACTGGAAAACGAAGGCGCACACCCAGTTCAGACCCAGTTCGAGAAGCAACACCCCGAATATGGTCGTCCACATGACCCACTGGATGTCCGCCGCGCCCCTCAGGCTGCCTGTGATCACCGTGTTCATCGCCTTGGGCAGCTGGACCAGCGCAAAGACCACGAACAGAACCGTGAAGTCATAATTGCCGAGGATGACGTCCTCCCTGCGGATGAAAAGGTGCAGGAAGGATTCGGAAAAGGCGATCATGCATGCCAGCAGGGCGATCACGAATACCAGGGCCATCCGGTGCATCATGTCGCCCATTTTTTCCGCCTTGTAATGCTCATTGGCCCCCAGATGCTTGCCGATATGCATCATAGCCGCCATGCCGAATCCCATGTAGAACATCGAAAGGACGGCTTGTATGCGCAGGAAAAGCTGGTGCACCGCGAGCTCACGGATTCCGAGAAAAGCCACCATGCTGGTCACGATGACCTGGCCGATGGACCAGACGAGCTGTTCCACGGTCGTGGTGGATCCGAGCTTGAACAACTGCCGGACGGTGGGCCATCGCGGCGTCGCCAGTTCCCGGAAAGACAGAAAAAGTACGGTTTTTCTCGACCGCAGGAGCGCGATGGTGGCGCACAGACCCATTGTCTGGGAAATCCCCAGCGCAAGCGCTGCGCCCCGGACTTCCAGTCTGGGGAGGCCCAACAGGCCGTAAATCAGGATCGGCGAGAGCACGACATTGGCGATGTTGGTGCCCACGTTGAGCGTCATGGATAAATGGGTGTCGCCGGAACCCCTCATCATGCCGATGCCCACGAAATTGAGCACGAGTATCGGCGCGAAGAAGGAGACCAGCCTCAGGTACTGGATGCCCGAGGCCACGCCGGAAATCTGGGGATCGCCGGCCTGAGACATCGTATGGTTTTCCTGGATGAGCCGGAAAAGGAGCGGCGCGCCGAAATACCACACGATCATGACTGCGATGGAAAAAAGGAAGCCCGACATCATGGTCTGGCCGAGCACGTGATTGGCCTGATAACGGTTCTTGGATCCCAGGTGCCTGTTGATCAGTATGATGGCACCCATGACAAAGGTCAGGAGAAGGGTGACGGTCAGCAGGATGATTTGAAGGGCGAAACCGACGCCTCCCAGCGCCGCTGCGCTGAGCCTTCCGATGAAGACCGCCTCGATCAGCCAGAGTACCGGTTGCGAGGCAAGGTCCAGCGCAGCGGGCAGGGAAGTTTTTAAGGCAGAAGCCAGGCGTGCCTTACCTGTCAATCGTAGTACTCCAACCCGAGATGGGTGATCAGGTCTTCGCCTTTGAGATAGCGCAGGGTGTTTTTCAGCTTCATGAGCTGGATGAAGAGGTCATGCTCGGGATACAACCCTTCGGCAACCATCGGGCTCTTGTAATAGAAAGACAGCCATTCCTGGATGCCGTGCATGCCGGCCCTCTGCGCCAGGTCCATGAACAGGGCCAGGTCCAGCGCGACCGGCGCAGCCAGGATGCTGTCCCTGCAGAGGAAATCGACCTTGACCTGCATGGGATAACCCAGCCATCCGAACAGGTCGATGTTGTCCCAGGCTTCTTTGTTGTCGCCTGCCGGAGGATAATAATTGATCCGGACCTTGTGGTACAATTGACCATACAGATCCGGGTGTTTCTCCGGCTGGAAAATGTATTCCAGAGACGAGAGCTTGGTCACTTCCTTGGATCTGAAGGACAGCGGTTCGTCGAGCACCAGACCGTCCCGGTTGCCCAGGATATTCGTCGAAAACCAGCCCCGCACGCCGAGCATCCTGGCCTTGAATCCGGGGGCCAGCAGGGTTTTCATCAACGTCTGCCCTGTCTTGAAATCCTTGCCCGAGATCGGGATTTTAGCCTGCTTGGCCAGGGCGAGCAGCGCGGGGATGTCCGTGCACATATGCGGCGCACCGTTGGCGTAGGGGAAGCCGGACTTGATCGCTGCGTACGCATAGATCATGCTGGAGGAGATGGATTCATGGTTCTCCTTCAGGCCTTTTTCGAAGGTTTCCGGGGTATCCCATACCGGGCTTTTTTCCAGGTAGGTCTCCGTGCTGCCGCACCAGACCACGACCAGGCGGGAAAGGCCGTTGGCCTTCTTGAAATCGGCCATATCCTTCATGAGCTGCTCGGCCAGGTCCATCTTGTTTTTGCCCGTCTTTTTGTTCGGCCCGTCCAGATTCTTGACGTAGCGGGTGTCGAACACGGCCTTCATGGGCTTGACGGCCTGAAGTTTTTCCCTGATCTTTCCCAGGTCATCGCGCGTCAGCACGCCGGCATTCATGGCTGAAGCATAGACATCGTCGTTATAAATGTCCCAACCGCCAAAGACCAGGTCCTCCAGCTTCGCCAGAGGGACGAAATCTTTGATCATTGGGACATTGTTGTCCGTGCGCTTTCCCAGCCGGATGGTGCCCATTTGCGTGAGCGAGCCGATGGGTTTCGAGAAACCTCCGCGTACCAGCTCGACGCCGGCGACGACCGTGGTGCCCACAGCGCCCAGTCCGGGCAGCAGGACACCGAGCTTGCCTTTCGCTTCCTCGATTTTGACTCCTTTGGGTATCAACAGGGTCCTCCTTTCGATTTGGGTCCGCTTGCTTTTTTGATCCGGTTTTTTGCATCGACCATGACGATGGTCGGCCGGCAATGCCGGGCATCCTCCTCTTCCGCGAACCCGTAGGAGAGGATGATGACCAGATCGCCGATTTGGGCCAGCCTTGCTATGGCCCCGTTCATGATGATCTCCCCGCTGCCTCTCCGGCCGGGGATGACATACGTTTCAGCCCTGGAGCCGTTGTGGATGTTCACGACCTGCACTTTTTCGTAGGTCAGGATCCCGGAGGCGTCCAGCAGGTCCC
>JAFGEX010000103.1 GCA_016931355.1 bacterium | reverse complement strand
GGTTGTCCCATGACCGGGGCAGCCAGAAAAAGCGGGATGATCCAGAATGAAAGCTGTTTCAACCGGAAGGATTCGATGGTGAAGCTCCGCGCCGCGTGCATCGGGGATTCATCGGTTTGCGGGTGAAAAAACATGGATATTCACTCGATCAATCCGGCGCGGGCCACGGGGCGCAGCGCCCGTCTGTTCGGCCGCGTGAAATGCGGCAGCCGCCGGATTTGAAGGCCCTGTCTGTCCGGGGTCCGTCACCTGGGCATCATGCCCTTTTCCTTCGGATGGACCAGTTCCATGGCGAGATAGGCTGCGCCTGCCAGGCCGGCCGTGTTGCCGAGTTTCGCTGGAACGATATTGAGGACCTGGCTCGGCACGCTGAGGCACTCCTTCCGGGCGGTTTCCAGCGTCGGTCCCAGGAGCTTTTCACCCGCATTGGCCACGCCGCCGCCGACCACGACACGCTGGACATTCAGCAGGTTGGCGATGTCCGCAATGGCCAGGCCCAGGAAATAGCCTGTTTTTCTGAAAACCTCCAGGGCCACCTTGTCGCCCTGATTCGCAGCCTCGTTGATCTGCCTGGGCTTGATTTTTGACAGATCCATCGTCTTGAACACGGAATCCTGCCCGTCGGCCAGGATTTCTTTGAGGGTCCGCAGGATGCCCCTGGCGCCCACATAGGCCTCCACGCAGCCTTTCCGGCCGCACACGCACATCCGGCCTTCGTAATCGATTGTGTTGTGTCCGAACTCTCCGGCCGAATCATTGGATCCCCTGTACAAATGACCTTCCAGGATGATGCCGCATCCCACGCCCGTGCCGAGCGTGACGGCGATCATGTTGTCGATCCCCTTGCCTGCGCCGTACTCATGCTCGCCGAGCGCAGCCACATTGGCGTCGTTCTCGAGTATCACCGGCAGATCGAGATGCTTTTTCAATTCCTGAACAACCGGGACGTTGACCCAGCCGGGGAAATTGGGGCCTGAATAATACATGCCCTTCGATACATTCACCTGGCCGGCCATGCCCACACCCACGCCCTTCAGGCAGCAGCCTTTCTGCCTGGATGCAAACTGTTTCAGGGTTTCCGCGAGCACTCCCATGCTCTTGAGGACCGGCGTTTCGAGATCCGTGTCAATGGAGGTTTCATCGACGATTTCACCTTCCCGGGTCAACAATCCGATCTTGATGTGTTGCCCGCCGACGTCCACACCGGCATAAAGCTCCCTCATACTACTTCCTTTCCTGGGTGATTCTTTTTCAACAGCATTTCTGATTTCAGATCTTCGCGCAACAGTCAAACGCCCTCGATCCCGCCCTGGGACCTGTCCCCTTTTGGGAAAGGGGGAAAAAAAGCGGACAGGCGGATGATGTTGTTCTTTGTCATGATCCCGCGGTGTTTTTTCTTTTTTCAGGCCACCACTGTCTCAGCCGGACGGCCATGTCCTTTTCCCTGCCGATGTCCTTGGGATGGTAATAGACGCGGTTCTTCAGGGCGTCGGGGAGAAAATCCTGATGCACAAAGCCGCCTTTATGATCATGGGCGTATTGGTACCCTTTCGAATATCCCAGTTCCTTCATCAGTTTTGTGGGCGCGTTCCGGATGTGCAGGGGAACGGGCTGCTCTGCCGTTTTTTCCGCATCCGCGAGGGCCTGGTCGATTGCCAGGTATGCGGCGTTGCTCTTCGGCGAGGAGGCCAGGTAAGTCGCCCCCTGGGAAAGGATGATGCGGGCTTCAGGCATGCCCACGGAATGGACGGACTGGAATACGGCATTGGCGAGCACGATTCCGAAAGGATCCGCGTTGCCGATATCCTCGGATGCCAGAATCACTAGGCGTCTGGCGATGAAGAGGGGGTCCTCGCCCGCGTTCAGCATGCGGGCCATCCAGTAAACCGCTGCGTCCGGATCAGAGCCGCGCACGGATTTGATGAAAGCGGATATGATGTCGTAATGCGCGTCGCCTGCGCGGTCATAACGCGCCATCCGCTTCTGCGCCGCCTCCAGGACCAGATCCTCGGTGATTTCGGATCCTTTTCTTTGGACGGAAAACTGCGCGCAAAGTTCTAATGTATTCAGGAGTTTGCGGCCGTCCCCGTCCGCCAGGGCGATCAGCGATTCCCGTGCATGGTCATGGATGTTCAGACCCAGGCTCCTGACCACGGCGTCTTTTTTCAAGGCCCTTTCCAGTAAGCGGCCGAGCTGGTCGTGGTCCAGAGGCTTGAGCACCAGGACGCGGCATCTGGACAACAGGGGAGAATTCACTTCAAAGCTGGGATTCTCCGTGGTCGCCCCGATGAGCACCACGATGCCCTGTTCAACGGCATTGAGCAGGGCGTCCTGCTGCGCCTTGTTGAACCGGTGAATTTCATCGATGAACAGGATTGTCCTTCTTCCGAGCCCCTTGAGATGCGCGGCTGCCTGTTCGATGGCGTTTCGAACTTCGCGGACACCTGCGGAAACGGCGCTGAGCGGGACGAAATCCGCGTCCAGCCCTTTGGAGAGGATATGGGCCAGGGTGGTTTTGCCCACGCCCGGAGGCCCCCAGAGTATCATGGAAAACGGGGACTTCGCAGCCAGCATCTGTTCCAGCACATGCCCCTTGCCCACCAGATGTTCCTGACCGATGAAATCCTCGAGGCCTGCAGGTCTCAGCCTGTCCGCAAGAGGCCGGGATTCCGCTGACTTGAATTTTTTATCCTGTGCAAAAAGGTCCATTTTCAGGCATTCTATCCCAATATATTGAACTTTTAATTTACTTTAAAATGAATGGAAAGTCAAGGAAAGACTATCCGGGCCCTGCAAATTGAATCGGACAGTGAGTGCATTCCGCGAGGCTTGCCCCGGGGAATGCCTTGGGCTTTTGCCTGGGGTGAGCGAGCGAATACAAACACATTTTTCCCTGCAGACCGAATGTTCCCCGGCAGCTCACTCCCGGGGAGCTTCAATCCACCGGCGGGCGCTGAGCCGGCGGCTTTTACCAGCGACAGGCGGGCCAATCCAAATGCCCTTTTCTCCACCCGTCGAAACCTGCCGGCTGTGTGGCTGCCAGGGGCATCAATTCCTATTGGGATAAAGAGCTTTTAAAATTCGACTTAAAACACTATATTCCAGGGGAGAAAAAGAACTGTTTAATGATCGGAACATGGAAAGGGAGACCGCCCTGGAAATGATCATCAATGGTTTTATAGGACCCAACTCCGTGTTTCAAACGCCCGTTGCGACCGGATTCACCTGGGGTATGACAGCCCTGGGATCCGGCATGATCTTCATGTTCAAGGACGTCAACAGGCGCGTCATGGACTGCATGCTGGGCTTTGCGCCGTGGTGCAAGACGGTCTGAGCGGAACTTGCAAAGAGGCCTGGATGGAAAATTCGATCATTGAATGCGATCATCTGAACCGGTTTTACGAGAACCGCTATGCGCGGGTGACGGCCGTGCATGAGTTGTGTTTCAGCGTGAATCAAGGGGAATTCGTGGCAGTCGTGGGCAGGTCCGGTTCCGGGAAATCCACGCTGCTGAATCTGATCGGCGGCCTGGACTCCCCCAGTTCCGGGAGCATACGCGTACTCGGAAAAGAACTGGGGAAAATGAAATCGCAGGAACTGGCCCGGCATCGCAGGCATGCTGTGGGCATGATATTCCAGTCCTTCAATCTGATCCCCTCCCGCACCGCGCTGGAGAACGTTGAACTGGCCCTGCTGTTCGGCGGGACACCGAAGGGGGAAAGAAGGAAGCTGGCCGCATCTGCGCTTGATTCAATGGGGCTGAAGGACCGCATGCGCCACAGGCCGGGCGAATTATCCGGGGGAGAGCAGCAGCGTGTGGCCATTGCCCGCGCCCTGGTCAACAAGCCCGCAATTTTGCTCGCGGACGAACCCACCGGCAACCTGGACAGCGTGACTGCGGAAAAAATCCTGGATCTCCTCGCAGGCTTGAACAGGCAGGGTCTCACAGTCCTCATGGTCACGCATGACGCGGACTCCGTAAAAAAGGTGTCCGGCCGCACCCTGAGGCTCCTGGACGGCAGGCTTGTAGAGGATACCCGGAGGAGTCAGGCATGAGGGCATTCGACGCTGTCGCGCTCGGCCTCGACAATCTCAGGCGCACCCGGCTGAGGACATTTCTGACCACGCTGGGCGTGGTCATTGGAATCGGCGCCCTGGTCTCCATGGTTTCATTCGGGACCGGCATGCAGAAGAACGTGTCCCGCGTTTTTTACGAAAACGATCTTTTCACCAGTTTGATCGTCACCCCCAGGAAGATCGATCCCAATGCGATGATGTCCGGGGACCTGTCTGCCCTGGAGCAGGTTGTGGCCCCGAAGGAAGCGGCGCTTGATGATTCCGCTTTGTTTCAATTCCGCGCATTACCGGGGGTCATGATGGCCTATCCCCAGATCCAGTTCCCGGTCAAAATCCGCATCCTGGGGCATGAGACCGAAAACCAGCTGGGAGCGCTGCCGGCCCGCATGGGCGAATTCCCGCCCTACAACGAACTGCCGCATGGAAGTTTTTTTTCGGGCGACGGGGATTCCTGCCTGCTCATCGGTCAGAGTGTTCTGAAAAAAATGAAATGGATTTTAAGAAGCGGCGGTTTCAAAGCCATTTCCCTGGAGGACTCCCTTCGCGGTGTCCGGTCCATCCCGCCGGACTCCCTGATCGGCCAGGATGCAGAAATCATCACTTCCGTCATGGATGTGTCTTCCATTCTGAAGAATCCCTGGCAGTACATGGCATCGCCCGGACGCATGCCGACTGCAGAACGGAGCATCCGCTTCCGGATATCCGGGATACTCCAGAAGACGGACGATTTTCACGGCCGCCCGTTTTCGAGCGAACTGATCATCCCCCTGGGCATGGTCAGGCATATACCGAGATTCGGATTCAACAATGTCTGGGATCTTCTCGGGAACAAGACTTCGGATGAAAGCTACGGATCCATCTACGTGCGCGTGCATGGATTCGAGGATGTTGCACCCGTCAAGCAGGCAGTCGAATCCATGGGATTCGGGGTTTTCGCCATCAGCGACCAGCTGCAGGAAATCCGGAAGGGATTCCTGATCCTGGACACGGCGCTCGGGGCCGTGGGCGCCATTGCCCTGATCGTGGCAGCCCTCGGCATCATCAACACGATGATCATGTCCATCCTGGAAAGGACACGGGAGATCGGGATCATGAAATCCGTGGGAGGCAGCGAGGCGGAAATCCGGCTGATTTTCCTGACGGAGGCGGGCGTCATCGGGCTCCTGGGCGGCGTATTCGGGATCCTTCTCGGATGGATCGTGACGCGCATCGCAAACGCGGTTGCCAACTTCTATTTCGCCAAAGAGGGCATCGAACATGTCGAAATGTTCTACATGCCCCTGTGGCTGATTTGCGGCGCCGTCGCGTTTGCGATCGCCGTGAGCGTGCTGGCAGGCCTTTACCCGGCGGCCCGCGCGGCGGCTGTGAATCCGGTCGAGGCGCTGCGGCATGAGTGAGGATTTCTGAGCTGAAGCGGGCTCTGTTCCCATTCTTTTCATACAAATATTTCCGGAGTTTCACAAAAATCCCGCCTGTTCGTCAAAGAAGAAGGTAACCTGCTTTTAGAAGGTTACCTTCTTCTTCATCCAAAAATTCCGTATATTTAAAAGGAAATGATAACTGAGCAGGTTTTTCGGCCCGGATGAAGACCGCTGCAGCATGCTGATCAAAATTAATTTTCTAAAACATGTCCCCGAACGTTGGCGCAAAAAACGCTTCCTCATTCCATGCTCCGTTTTGGCATCCCTGATTCTCGTCTTCATACTCATCCCTGTTCCGGATCCTGTTTTCACTCCTGATTACAGCACAGCCGTACTGGACAAAAACGGACGCATCCTGCGCGTGTTTCTCAACAAAAGGGAGCAATGGCATTTCGCCCCGGACGACACGCTCGCAATCCCGGAAAAATTGAAAAAGGCTGTTCTCCTGCAGGAGGACAGGACTTTTAACTGGCACCCCGGCATCAATCCTGCGGCAGTGATCCGGGCGGCCATTCAAAACCTGCGGGCGCGCAAAACGGTCAGCGGGGCGAGCACCATCACCATGCAGGTGGCCAGGCTCATGAAGCCCAAGCGGAGGAACGCGGCCGGGAAACTGCTCGAAATGATGCAGGCGCTGAAAATGGAGGTCCTGTTTTCGAAGAAAAAAATTTTGAAGCTGTATCTGGACCATGCGCCGTACGGGGGCAACATCGTGGGATACAGGGCCGCCTCGTTGCGCTATTTCCGGAAGATGCCGGAACAGCTGACCTGGGCCGAGGCAGCCACCCTGGCCGTGCTTCCGAATGCGCCGGGCGTCATTTCACCGGAGAGAAGCCCCGGCATGCTCAAGCGGAAGCGGGACAGGCTGCTGAAACTGCTCGCAGAGCGCGGAGCCATACAGGCCGGAGAATATGAGAATGCGACGGATGAACCCGTCCCAGCGGAGTCCGTGGCATTCGGTTTCGAAGCGCCGCACTGGTCGCAGATGCTATATGAGACCGAAGGCGGGGCTTTTGTCCGCAGCTCCCTGGATGCGGATCTGCAGGCCCGCGCGGAACAGCTGCTGCAGGACCATGGTCATCACCTGAAATCCCGGGGGATACGGAACGGCGCGGTGCTCATCGCGGAAACCGGCAGCGGAAAAATCCGGGTCTATGTCGGCTCTCCCTCCTTTTTCGATTACCGTTCGGACGGACAGGTGGACGGCGTCCTGGCCCCGCGTTCCCCGGGCTCTTTGCTCAAGCCTTTCCTGTACGCATTGAGCATGGACGAAGGCCTGATCCTGCCCGAGACCTGGATCAGGGACATCCCTTCCTTTTACGGCGCTTACTCACCTGCGAACGCCTCCGAGTCCTATGACGGACTGGTGACTGCAGGCGACGCACTGATACGATCGCTGAATGTCCCTGCAGTCAGGCTGCTCAATATGTACGGCATACAGCCGTTCTACCATTTTCTGAAAAAGGCGAATGTACCCACGCTCTTCCGCAGCGCGGATGAGTACGGGCTTCCGCTCATCCTGGGAGGGGCTGAACTGAGGCTTTGGGACATGGTGTCCCTTTTCCGCGGGCTGGGCAGGATGGGCCTGTTCGATTCGCTCGAAACCCTGGAGGACGGCGCGCCCTCAGCGTCCGGGGGGACCCGCCTGATCAGCGCCGGGGCCTGTTACCTGGTCCTGAAGATACTGGGGGAGTTAAAACGGCCGGGATCAGAGTATTACTGGGATTTGTACCGGAACCAATGGCCGCTTTCATGGAAGACAGGGACCAGTTACGGTCAGAAAGACGCCTGGGCCGTAGGCGTCAGCCCGGAATGGACAATCGGAGTCTGGATAGGCAATTTCGACGGACAGGGCAATGTCAATCTGTCAGGCGCAGGCTCGGCCGGCCCCGTTCTTTTCGACCTGTTCAATTCGCTTCCGAGAAATCCGGCCAAGGCCTGGTTCAGGGAACCGGCGGGCGAGCTTGAAAACATAGAACTGTGCATGGATTCGGGGTTCCGGGCGGGGCCCGACTGCGAGGCGAGGCGGATTTCGCAGGCTCCCAAATGGATGAAGCCGCTCAGGCTCTGCCCGTTCCATCATGCGTTCCGGATTTCCTCGGACGGACGTTTCCGCGTGTGCTCGAAATGCTGGATTGACGGGAAATACGAAACGGTCAGGAAAATCGTGTATCCGGCCGACGTGATCCAGTACATGCGCGAGCGCGGCCAGGACATCTGGAATCTGCCGCCCCATAATCCCGGGTGTCCGGCTCTTGCCGACCAATCCCTGCAGATCCTCTATCCCCGGGAGGACGCGCGGCTCTGGATACCGGTGGATTTCGGCGGCACGCTTCAGAGGGTGACTTTGCGCGCAGCCCATCCGGAAGCGGACAGGACCCTGTACTGGTATCTGGACGACCGGTACGTCGGGACTACCCAGGACAGGCATGTCATGCCGGTCAGCCTGACCCGCGGCAGGCATCGTGTGACGGTGGTCGATGACCTGGGGGACAGGGCTTCCGTGTCGTTCCATGCGGACAGGAAGGCGGATCCCTGACTCCGGCGGCGCGCGCATTCCCAGAGGCCTGCCGGAGTGGTCTGTATCCACTGCGGCCGGGCTTTTCCATGGCTGTTGCCGGGACGCAGCCAGGAAACAGTTGCATATCTGGATCAGAATCGTTATAATATTAATCTAATAGTTAAACCGGAAACCGCCATGAAAACAGAACAGCAGAAGAAAAAACGCCTGGTCATCCTCTTCGGCGGGAGATCCACCGAACACGAGGTGTCGCTGGTCTCAGCCGCGGGCATTCTGGACAATATCCACAGGGAAAAGTACGAGATCCTTCCGGTGAAAATCACGCGGCAAGGGAAGTGGCTGCTCCTGGACGCCGCAAGCGGTGCCGGAGGGGGCCTGGTGGAGGGTGACTCGGGTATCCCCGTGTTGCCGGGTGAACCGGGATGCGGGCTGATGCGCCTTGACAATCTGAAGGCCGTCCCGGTGGACGTGGTCTTCCCGGTGCTGCATGGCACGTTCGGAGAAGACGGGACGCTGCAGGGCATGCTCAGCATGGCGGGCATCCCCTTCGTGGGGGGCGGTGTGCTCGCCTCGGCCCTGGGCATGGATAAAATACTGATGAAGCAGATGTTCATCCAGAACGATCTTCAAACCGTGGATTTTATCTGGTTCCTCAGGAGCAGGTGGGAAAGGGAGTCCGAGGCGATTCTGAGGGGGATACGCCAGGAGATCGGGTATCCCTGTTTCGTGAAGCCCGCCAACACGGGATCCAGCGTGGGCATCAACAAGGCGCACGACGAGGCCGGGCTCAAAAAATGCGTGGAAGATGCCTGCGCCTATGACCGGAAGGTCATTGTGGAAAAAGCCGTCGATGCGCGCGAACTGGAATGCTCGGTGCTCGGCAACGACGATCCCAGGGGATCGGTGGTGGGCGAAATCATACCCTCCAGGGAATTTTACGATTACGAGGCCAAATACAAGGATGAAAACAGCCGGGCCGTGATCCCGGCGGACATCCCGGAGGATACGGCCAACCGCATCCGGTACATGGCCGTCGCCGCTTTCCAGGCTGTGGATTGCGCGGGATTCGCCCGCGTGGATTTTCTCATGGACAGGAAAAGCGGCAGGCTCTACATCAATGAGATCAACACCATCCCGGGTTTCACGCCGATCAGCATGTTCCCGAAGCTCTGGGAAGCCTCCGGCGTGAACTATCCGGACCTCATCGACCGCCTGATCGAACTGGCTCTCGAAAGGCATGAGGACCTGAAAAAATCGCGGTTTTTAAAGGGGAAATGACGCCGGTCCCCGTGCAATATCCCGCAGCAAACGCAACCCGCCGCGCAACGGCAGGCGATCCCGGAGAGCGCAGATGATTTCCATCGTGGGAGTGACGAAAAGCTACGGTTCCATCAAGGCCTTAGGCGGGCTGACGCTCGAGATCCCATCCGGACAGATCTTCGGATACCTCGGACCGAACGGGGCGGGCAAGACCACCACGGTCAAAATACTCAGCGGCATGATCCCGCCCGACTCCGGGACGGCGAGGATCGCGGGATTCGACATCACGCGGCATGCGCTCGAGGTCAAAAAGCGTATCGGCGTGGTGCCGGAGTCCGGGGCGCTATACGAAAGCCTGACCCCAGCCGAATACTGGGAATTCGCGGGAAGGCTTTACCATCTGGATCAACAAACCATTTCCAGGCGCGGGCAGGAATTCGCGGAGCTGTTCGGACTGAAGGACCGGATCGCTGAACGCATGAACGGATTTTCGAAGGGCATGAAACAGAGGGTCGTCATCGCGTCGGCGCTGCTGCACAATCCGGATGTGGTTTTCCTCGACGAGCCGTTGAACGGCCTGGACGCCAACGCGGTGCTGATCGTCAAGGAGCTGATACGCAGTCTGGCCAAAAAAGGCAAGACCGTATTCTACTGCTCGCATATCCTCGAGGTGGTCGAGAAGCTCTGTGACCGCGTGGTGATACTCGATTCGGGCGTCGTGGCTGCGGACGGATCCGTGGCCTCCCTGAAACGCATGACGAGGCGGACTTCCCTGGAGGCTGTTTTCAGCAAGCTGACTCAGGACCCGGAGGCGAAAGATGCCGCGCGCGTGCTGGCTGAAAAACTGGCCGGGGAGAAGCAAAAGCCATGAGGCCGGGATTTGAGAAAACAGGCGCGGATTGGGATCAGGTGGCGGTTCTGGTGAAAAACGGAATCCGCCTTCAGTTCCGCAGCGGCAGGAGGATGCCCGGTCCGCGCAGGCTGTCCGGTTTTCACTGGACGATCATCCTCTATTGTATCATGGGATTTTCCATGGCCATGTCCCTTGTTTTCAGGACAACGCCGTTCCTCTATTCGCTCCTGACATTGGCATACGCCATGGTCATGATCGGTTTCTCGACAGCCGCGGATTTCGCCCTGACCATCCTCTATCCGGATGAGGAGGAGATCATCCTGCACAGGCCGGTGAGCAGCAGGACCTATTGGCTGTACAAGACCGGGGTTCTGGGTTTCTCGATCCTGGCGCTCACAGCCGCTCTCTGCCTCCCGGCCGCCCTGCTGGGCCTGATGCTGAAAGGGGCGCCGCTTTTCTACCCGGCGGTTTATTTCCCGGCAGCGCTCCTGGCCGGCACCGCCGCCGCGCTGGCCATCATTGCGCTGTACTCGATGTTTTTTTCCTGGCTGAGAAGAGAGCGCTTTCAGAACGCCCTCTCCTGGTTCCAGATCCTGCTGACTTTCTCGCTGATCCTTTTTTTTCAGATGCTCCCGGATGCAGGATGGCCGCAGGCGGAAAAATCCGCATGGTATCTTTTTTTGCCGCCGGCCTGGTTCGCCGGGCTGATTCAGGTGTTGTGCGGCGGTGCGGACCGCCTGGACGGCATGCTGGCCGCAGCCGCCGTACTCTCACTGGTTCCGCTCTGCGCCGTCACAGCGGGGAAATTTTCATCCGAGTACCTGTCCAGACTTTCAAGTCCCGATGCGTCAGGCATCTCCGGCCGCGCCCGCAAAGGCGGGACATCCGCGGCTGCAGCCGGGCGGGTCCGGCTTTTTTCCTCCGATCCGGAATCAGGCGCCGGGTATCTCCTGGCCGCCGGGATGCTCAAGAAGGACAGAATGGCGCGCGCATCGGCCCATGTGCTTTTCGGGGTGCCGCTGATTTTCCTGCTCCTCGACGTGTTGCGGAACCGCATCGGCGATCCCTTCGCCCCAGGTTCATCGGGAGCGCAGGATTTCGGCATCCGGATGCATCTGTTTTTTTCCTGCTTTGCGGTGTTCTACGTGCTCAAGGGGCTTGCCTATTCCAGGGACTGGCAGGCCGCCTGGATTTTCTCCGCAGCCCCGATCACCGGGGCGGGCCGCTTCACCAGGGGCGTGAAGACGGCGGTTTTACTCAAAGTCATCGTGCCCTATTATTTCCTGTGCGCGCTCCTGCTGTGCACGCGCATGCACTGGATGAGCGGACTCCGGCATGCCCTGACCCTCTTGGCGCTGGGATGCGTCGGATTTTCATTATCCTCTTTTCTGATCAAGGATTTCCCGTTCTCAAGGAAGCAGATGCCGGGGGACCGCTCCCTGCGCATCCGGTACCTGCTCTGCTCCATCCCTTTTTACGCGCTTTGCGCAGGATTTCAAAAATGGACATACGGGGATGACACGGCCTGGCTCATCGGGATGGGCATGCTGATCGTTGTTTTCGCAGCATCGGAAGGATGGTCCCTCAGGCATTCCCCTGTATGCTTAAAGGCGGATGAAGGATGAAAAAGAAAGCAGTCCCAAAAACAGGAGGGCTTTTTTCTGTCGCGGTCTTGTGCGCCTCCCTCTTCGTCTCCTGTTTCCGGGTGGGGAACAAGGCGGATCTCGTGCTGATCAACGGCGTGATTTTCACCTCCGTGCCGGACCGTTCGCAGGTTCAGGCGCTGGCGGTGAGGGGGAGGGAGATCGCGGCGGTCGGGGACAATGCGGAGATCCGGCGCTTCATCGGATCGCGGACGCGGGTCCTGGATTTGAAGGGCACTTTCGCCTGTCCCGGATTCAATGACGCCCATGTCCATGTGCTCGAAGGGGCCGTCTCCTGCCAGGGGCTGGATTTGAAAGGCGTCCCCTCGGTCGGGGAGATTCAAAACAGGATTTACAGCAGGGCCGTCAGCCTGCAGCGGCATTCACCCGGTTCCTGGATCGTGGGGTACGGCTGGGATCAGAATCTTTTCGAAGAAAGGAGCTGGCCGGATGCGTCCGATCTCGACCGCATCGCTCCCAGCCTCCCGATTTTCTTAAGGCGCATCTGCGGCCAGGCGGCGGTGGTCAACGGCATGGCCCTGCAAATCGCAGGCATAGAGCCGGATACGCCGAATCCCCCGGGCGGTGAAATCGTCAAGGATCCCAGAACCGGCATCCCCACCGGCATTCTCAAGGGCACGGCCATGGACCTCGTGACGCAATACATCCCGCAGCCTCCGGATTCATGCCTGTCCGCCGCACTGGATTCCTTTTTCTCCGAAGCCGCCCTATATGGCATCACGAGCATACAGGATGTAAGCCCGCCGAACGCCCATCATTTTTACGAAAACCTTCAGGCCGAGGAAAAACTGCATTGCCGCATTTCCATGGGTTTCCCCCTGCGAAGGGACGTCGAGGTCTATGATGAATGGAGAAGCCGGTACAGGGGCGACATGCTTCGTTTCGGCCCCCTCTATGATATCCTGGACGGGGATATAGGAAGCGAAACAGCTTATTTTTTCCAGCCCTACTTATCGGAATCCAGTACGCGCGGGCTCGTTCACATGACGCAGAACGAGCTTAACCTGGTGATCCTGAGCGCGGACCGCTCCGGCCATCAGACAGCCGTGCATGCGGGCGGGGATGCAGCCAGCCATATGCTCCTCGAATCCTATGAACTGGCAGACCGGTTGAACGACTTGCGGGAAAGACGGCTCCGCATCGACAATCTCCAGGCGATGCTGCCGCAGGACATGCCCAGGCTGCGCGAACTGGGGATCACAGCGGTGATCAATCCGGTGCAGTGCATCGGGGATATGGGATGGATGCAAAGCGCATTGGGCGACGAGCGGTGTCAGCGCGTCCATGCCTGGAGGACGCTGAACATGCTCAAGGTGCCCCTGGCGATCGGATCGAACTGGCCCAGAACGCCGCTCAATCCGCTTCTCGGAATCTATGCCGCGGTCACGCGCAGGGATTCCCTCGGAAATCCGCCGCAGGGTTGGTACGCCCAGGAGCGTCTCAGCATCGCGGACGCGATCCGGGCCTACACGCACGGGTCTGCCTATGCCGAATTCACGGAGGCCCGGAAGGGGACGCTCGAGCCCGGCAAGCTGGCGGATATTGCGGTGATGGACAGAAATCTTCTGGCCATTCCGCCTTCCGAGATATTGAGGACGCATGTGCTGTACACCATTCTCAGCGGACGAATCGTCTATTCCAGGCACGGAAGGCATGAATGAATCATGTGCGTCCTGCTGAGGCAGGGCAATCCAAACGCGCGAAAACCGCATATGGAAGATTTTGACGAAAGAAAGGGGTTATCATGCCGAATGTTTTCTTCAACATACCGCTTCCCAAGAACGAACCGGTCCTGAGTTACGGGCCGGGCAGTCCGGAAAAAAAGGCCCTGAAGGCCAAATTGGTTGAAATGAAGGCCGGTCAGGTTGAGATCCCGGTCATGGCCGGGAAGGAGGAAATCCTCACCGGCGACACGGAAGTGTGCCGCTGCCCGCATGAGCACGCTCATATCCTGGGGCGCTATCACAAGGCAGGCGCGCCGGAAGTGCAAAAGGCGATCGATACGGCCTTGAAAACAAGGCCCATGTGGGCCTCCATGCCGATCGAGGACAGGGCGTCCATTTTCATCAAGGCAGGCGAGCTCCTGGCAGGCCCGTGGAGGCCGGTCCTGAATGCGGCCAACATGCTGGATGCAAGCAAGACCGTTTTCCAGGCTGAAATCGATTCCGCCTGCGAGCTGATCGATTTCCTGCGCATCAATCCCTTCTTCATGAAAAAAATATACCAGCAGCAGCCGAACTCCTCGGCCGGATGCCTGAATTACGTGGAGCAGCGGCCGCTCGAGGGCTTCATCTTCGCGGTCACGCCGTTCAATTTCGCGTCCATAGCTGGGAATCTCCCGACCGCGCCCGCCATCATGGGAAACGTGGTGATCTGGAAACCGGCCTCCTCAACGGTGTTCATCGCCTACCAGATCATGAGGCTTCTCAAGGCGGCCGGCCTTCCGGACGGCGTGATCAACATGGTCCCCGGACCCGGCCGCGCCATCGGAGATCCGGTGCTGAACAGCCCGGACCTTTCCGGCATCCACTTCACAGGCTCCACGCCGACTTTCAGGCAGATGTGGCAGATCACGGGGCAGGGCGTGCGCAAGTACAAACAATGGCCGCGCATCGTGGGCGAAACGGGCGGCAAGGATTTCGTATTCGCGCATGCCAGTGCGGATCCGGATTCATTGGCGGTGGGCCTGGTGCGGGGAGCGTTCGAATATCAGGGACAAAAATGCTCAGCCGCCTCCCGCGCGTATATCCCGAAATCCCTGTGGCCGGCGCTCAAAAAAAAGCTGCAGGAAATGGTTGCCGGCATACGCATGGGATCCCCGGAGGACTTCACGAATTTCATGGCAGCGGTCATCGACAAATCCGCATACGACACCATCACGGAGTACATCGGGTTCGCGAAGAAATCCCCGGAGTATACTTTCATCACGGGCGGGAAGCATGATGATTCAAAGGGTTATTTCATCGAGCCGGCCATTGTTCAGACCACGAATCCCAGGGCGAGGCTGATGGAGGAGGAAATATTCGGACCTGTCCTGACCCTTTACGTGTATCCGGACAAGGAATATGAAGAGACGCTGCGCCTCTGCGATCAGACTTCACCCTACGCCCTGACCGGCGCGATTTTCGCCACTGAGCGGCAGGCCATTGTCAAGGCAACGGCTGTTCTCGAGAATGCGGCCGGAAATTTTTACATCAACGACAAACCGACAGGGGCTGTGGTGGGGCAGCAGCCGTTCGGCGGATCCAGGGCGTCCGGGACGAATGACAAGGCGGGCAGCATGCTCAATCTCCAGCGCTGGGTCTCTCCCAGGACCATCAAGGAAAATTTCGTGCCTCCGGTCGATTTCCGGTATCCGCATATGGCGGAACCCTGAGGATACCGAAGGATCAGGCAATCTTATACCCGATTCCTTCTGTCTATTATCCCGGGTGACAAATGCAAATTTTTTATTGTTTTAGAAGGCAGACAAAGGGAGGACGCCGGGAAATTTGAAAGGGGATAGGGATAGTTATTTCGGTCTGTTTTTTGCAATATGTTGCATTTGTACCCTGGAATAGGCGGATTGCAATGAAATGACTGTATTGCTGCGATTTTCCCCCGGTTATCCTGGCGGAGATTTCCAGATAAAGCAGGGCATCGTGTTCCCAGGGCTTTTCATCATGCCGCCGCGGAGGTATTGAATCATGCAAAAAAAACGGTTTTTCACGGGCTTTCTTGCAACTTGCGCTGCAATCGGGATGCAATGCGAATTCAAGGATCTCGATGCGCCCAACTGGGACGTTGATTTGAAAGTTCCACTGATCAACAAAACTTACACCATGCAGGAATTGGTTGATGACGAGGAGGACCTGTCCATCGACGCCCAGGACCGTATCATCTATACCTACCAGGACAGCATCGACCGTTTCGAAATGGCGGAATTCCTGGAGGTCGAGCCGGGGAGACAGGAAAGCAAGATAGATTTCGGAAAAGATATTAAGGCTGATTCTACTAAGATTAAAGATTTTTTCATATATGTTACGGATGAGTCCATCATTGTCCGGAATGCGGTTATACGGTCCGGATTCGTTTATGTCACAATGAAAAACAACACGAAATATTCGATTGAAATGCGGATCGAGTTTCTGGATTTAAAAAATGAATCCGGTCCGTTGTCGAGTACAAAGGTCCTCAGTCCAGACAGTTCTCTCAAAGAGACGTTCGACCTTGCGGGTGTGAATTTTTCACCTAAGAGTTCCGCCGAAGGCATGACTGTTACATATAAAACAACGAGCACTGTGCATTCGGGCAGCCAAACAGATACAAAATCTGTCGATCTTGATATTGATTTTTCCAAATTGATGTTGTCGGAAGTGACCGGTTGGATGGTCGGTAAATCGATTCCGATAGATCCTGTGGAATCCGATGTGAATCTGCCCGCAGAACTGGAAGGGATTCAGTTTGATGCGCTCACCATGTTAGTTGATCTGGATTATAGTCCTGAAATGCCCGCCACACTGGACATGAAAATCCAGGGAATAAATGAGCGAGGAGAGAAAAAGGAAATTCCGATAAATAAGTCACTCGAACACGGCAAGAACAGTTTCCTTATTGAAGGACTTGAGAAAGTCATCAATATTTTCCCTGAGACCATCAGGATCACAGGCTCCGTGATTCTCAATGGGGACACCACATTTACTGTCAGCAATACTGATAATGTTAAAGGCAAGTTTCTTCTTGAGGTCCCCCTGGTTTTCAGCGTGCCCCAGCGCACATTCAACCCCATGAAGGTGGACACGGTGGACATGGACGAAGACGCTCAGGACCGCTTGAAAACAAACATCAAGGAAGCCCATCTCATTGCGGAAGTGAAGAACCGGCTGCCGTTCGGATTTTCCCTGCAGATCCTGTTCTCCAACACGATCGGCGACAGCGTCCTGTACGAGCCGGGCAAGGCGGCTGTCACCAAGACGCTGGAGATCACAGCCTGCCACACGCGCCAGGCAGGGCCTTATCTTGAGGCGTATGATCCGCCGACTGAGAGCACCCTGGATTTCGGGATCAGCGAGGCGGATTTGCGCGTGCTCGGCAAATCGCCCCTCTTTATGGGCATGAAATTCATTTTCCCGGCAACGGGCGGCCTGGTCAAAATCGATCCGTCCGATTATGTCACCCTTTACGGGAGAATCGAAGGGACCTTCAACACAACTGTACCCGAGGACGAGGAAGGAGGCGAGTCATGAAGAAGAGCCCCCTCCGATTTAAATCTTTTTACACGGCCTTTGTCCTGACACCGGTCATTCTGGTTCTCGTTTACGCGGATTCTTTCGGACAAATCACTCCCAGGGCGCTCGGAATGGGAGGCGCTTATTCCGCTCTGTCACGGGGCGTGCATGCCGTTTCCTGGAATCCGGCGAATCTGGGTCTGCCCGACAATCCGAAGTTCACCTTCACATTGGTCTCCATCGCCGCTGCGGCGGGCAACAACAGTTTTTCAATGAACACCCTCAACGACTACGAGGGCCGCTACTGGGACGAGGCGGACAAGCAGGATATTCTGGACATGATCCCGGACAGGGGATTTGCGGTGCACTCCCAGGTTTCCGTGCGCGCCCTTTCTTTTTCCGCAGACCGGTTCGCCCTGACCCTGGGCGCGGCTGCGGATGTCGGCGGCCGGATCGACAAGACGGTGTTCGAGCTGCTTCTGAACGGAAATGAAATCGGAAAGAAATATGATTTCAGCGACATGAACATGCGCGGCATGGGCATCGGGTCCGTCGGCTTTTCCTATGCTCATCCTGTGGCTGCGGGATTCGCGGATCATTTCTCCCTGGGCGGCACATTCCATTTTTATTACGGCGGGGCGAACCTCCGGATCGACAGGCTGGTTTCCACAGTGAACCTGGAAGCCTACGGATTCGATCTGGACACCGAGTATGAGGGAAGGGCTGCAACGGGCGGGATGGGATGGGGGATGGATTTCGGGGCTTCAGCGCAATGGGGAGAAAAATGGACAGGCGGAGCAGTGCTGCGGAATCTCGCCGGTTCCATACCCTGGAACAAGGAGATCCGGAAATTCACCGGTTATTTCAAGGGAGAGGCCATTTCCATAGAGGATATGGCGAACAAGGACGATGATGAGGCGTTCCAGGATTCGAGTTGGGAGGAGGACGCCGGATCCTTCACCCAGGGACTGCCCGTTGTGCTGGACATCGGGGCCTGCTTCCGGGAAGGCAAATATCTGATCTGCGGGGATTATATACAGGGTTTCACGAACGGATTTTTTTCCAGCACAGTGCCGCAGATTTCCATGGGGACCGAATGGCAGGGCATCCGGTGGCTTCCGCTGCGCATGGGCATCCTTTTCGGAGGCGAAATCGGATATGCGACATCCTTCGGATTCGGGCTTCATTTGGGCCGTTTGGCACTGGATTTCGGTTGGATGAACAGGGGATTTTTCCTGCCGGGCAGCTCGAAGGGGGCTGTATTCGGCCTGGAGATAGGCTTTTATTGACAGGCAACCGGCCTGCGTTCAATCCTGCAGGCCGGTTTTTATGAAATCATTCATCACCTCCGGGAGGACGATCTATTTCAATCCTTTCAGTAAAGGCAACACCTTTCACAGATTTCGAAGGGCAATGTCCTCCCGGAGGTGATTCGGCAAGGATTTTATTGACATTTTATTCTCTTTTTCGTAGCTTAAAACCCTAAAAATTATTCTTGAAGCTCCACTGCAGCCGGCGACGGGGAAGGATTTGGGGACCGCGGCATTTCTTCAGGGTGCGTCGCCATGAGCATGTCCGCTTGCCCCAGGCCAGGCTGCAGAAGAAGTGCTTACTCGCGGTTTCAAATCAACTGCAGGAGTCGTTCATGGTTATACCGAAAGGCAATGCAATCGTATTCACCCAGGGGGGGCCGACCGCAGTCATCAACGCGTCCTGGATCGGGGTGGTTCAGGGCCTGTCCGGGGCAAAGGAAATCACCGGTATCATCGGCAGCCTTCACGGCATAGACGGCATTCTGAAGGAAGATTTCGTGGATCTCGCGGCCCAGTCCGGGGCCGTGCTCGACGCCCTCCTCCATACGCCGTCGACCGCTTTGCTTTCCACGCGGCACAAGCCGAAGGAAGAGGACAACAGGCGCATGCTGGCCGTTTTTCAGAAGTATTGCATCCACTACGTCTTCGGCATTGGAGGGAACGACACGTCCGAAACGCTCGACATCGTGAACGATTTCGCCAAGGAAGCCGGATACGACCTGCGCCTGTTCCACGTGGCCAAGACCGTGGACAATGACCTCGAGGAGAACGACCATACGCCCGGATACGCCTCTGCGGCGCGTTACGTGGCCAATGCGTTCCGCGGCGCGGACATGGACAATACCTGCTTCGGCGGATTCTATCTGGGAGTCTGCATGGGGCGGCATGCGGGTTTCCTGACAGCCGCGTCAGCGCTCGGACGCACGACTCCGGAGTCCGGGCCCCATCTGGTTTACGTGCCGGAGCGGCCTTTTGACGTGGACCGCTTCTGCATGGACGTGGAGGCCGTGTATAAAAAGCACGACCGCTGCGTTGTTGCCGTATCCGAAGGCATCGAAGACGCCGGGCATGTCCCCATCCTTCAGAAGCTCACGGCCGGCTGTCTCGAAGCGGACAGCCACGGAAACGTGCAGCTCTCAGGCACCGGCGCGTTGGCGGACCTGCTCGTGGAAAGGGTCAAGTCCCATCTGGAGGGCAGGGGGGTGGTGAAAAAGCTGAGGGCGCGCGGCGACACGCTCGGATACATCCAGCGCTCTTTTCCCGATCAAAGCCCGGTGGACCGGGAGGAATCCCTCGGCCTGGGCAGGTTCGCAGCCGAACAGGCGCTTGCAGGCAAGCAGGACAAGTCCGCAGCCATTCAGAGAATTTCGGACGATCCGTACCGCGTCGAATTCAGGCTGGTGCCCCTGAAGGCCGTTGCAGGGAAAACCCGGCATCTGCCGGAAGGGCACATCAACGCGGATGCGAACAATGTGACCGATGCGTTCATCGCATGGGGAAAACCCTTACTCGGCGAGCTGAAATCCTTCGGCAGTCTGGACCTGTCCAAAAAGGCGCCGAAAATGTCATAAATACCGGATACGCCGGATGCGGCGATTGACGTTCCGTTTCATGCAAAACATCCCATGGGCTTCCCTCAGGCGGAAGCCCTTTTCATTTCTGCGGGCTGCTCTGGATTTCATCTATCCGCCCGCCTGCCCGGCCTGCAGCTCCGTCATGGAAGGGGATGCCGTCCTCTGCACGGCATGTACTGCAAGGCTGATGTATTCGGGCGGCTCGGTCCGCCAGGATACGCCGCCGGAATTCGCTCATCTGCCCGGGGCCCTTCATTTCGATTTCATCCTGACAGCATGGGATTATTCCGAAGAGCTGGAAAAACTCATCCATCGCGTCAAGTATGAAAGGGGGCTGCGCCTGGGAGAACATCTGGGCTGCATGATGGCGCGGGTCATGAACAGCAGCCGCCCGCCTGCAGATCCAGGATGCTTTCTGTCGCCCGTGCCCCTGCACCGGATCCGGCAGAGGGAGAGGGGATACAATCAGAGCGAGATCCTGTGCCGCGGCCTTTCCCGCGTCTGGGGAATGCCGGTTTTCGGGGATATCCTGATGCGGACGAGAAACACGAAGAGCCAGACCCGGATGTCGGCTGAACAGAGGCAGGACAATGTGCGGGGCGTGTTCAGGGTGCTCCGGCCTGAGGCCGTTTCCGGGAAATGCATTCTGCTGGTGGACGACGTGATCACAACCGGCGCCACGGTGAACGGATGCGCAGCCGCGCTCAAGGAGGCGGGCGCAGGAATAGTGATCGGCCTGGCACTGGCCAGGCCGCAGGTTTTTCAGCGGATCGGGGAACCGTAATAAAACCGGATTGAAACGAAACATAGGGCCCGGTTTTCAGTAAAATGAAAAATCAATCCATGTCCCATATCTGACGGTCCAGCCGGAGGAAAGCAATGCGGATTCCGAAAAAGGAACGAATTTTTTCAATGTGTGCTTTGCTGGCAGCAACAGTCATCATCCGGACCGGCGGCGTCCGCGCTGAGAATACGCCGTATCAAAAGGGCGTTCTCAAGGGCCAGGTGCTCGACCAGTCCACGGAAAACCCCCTGGAAGCGGCCTCGATCATGATCGAGGGGACTTCCCTGGGGACCGCAGCGGACAATCAGGGGCGGTATCAGATCGATGCCGTGCCGCCCGGCGTTTACAACGTCCGCTTCCTGATGATAGGATACGAAACGCGCGTGGTCAACAACGTGGTTATCAATCCGGGGCGATCAACCCTGCAAACCATTCTGCTCAAGCCGACCGTGCTTGAGACCGAGGGCGTGACCGTCACGGCGGGGTTTTTCCACGACGCCAAGGATGCGGTGGTCAGCAACCGGAGCATGGATTTCGAGGAGATACGGCTGGATGTCGGAAGTGTGGAGGACATCCAGCGCGTGATACAGGCCCTGCCTGCCGTGGTTTCAGCCGGGGACCAGGAGAACGAGATCATTGTGCGCGGCGGCATGTACGGAGAGAACCTCTTTGTCATGGACAACATCGAAATCCCCAA
Source organism: bacterium (assembly GCA_016931355.1). Classification (GTDB taxonomy): domain Bacteria; phylum Zhuqueibacterota; class QNDG01; order QNDG01; family JABMRT01; genus JAFGEX01. The sequence goes on along the minus strand of JAFGEX010000103.1, from coordinate 2,440 downwards.
TCCCAACCATTTCGGCTACCAGGGTGCGGGCGGCGGGCCGGTCAACATGATCAACAATTATTTTGTCCGTCAGGTGGATTTTTTCGCAGGCGCGTTTCCGGCGCGCTACGGGGACAAGGCTTCGTCGGTTCTGGACATCTCCCTCAGGGAAGGGGACAGGAAGCGGCGCACAGGCCATGCCTATCTGGGCATGTCCGGCGCGGGCATGATGATCGAAGGGCCGATCGCGGGCGGGCGGGGTTCTTATCTGCTGAGCGGGAGGAAGAGCTTTCTGGATCTCATTATTTCCTCCACAGGGCTGACGGCAGTACCCAAATATTACAACCTGCAGGGCAAGGCGGTTTACGATATCGGCCTCAGGGACCGGATCATGCTGAACGGCATATACGGAAACGACCGCATCCACATCGAGGAGGGGCAGGATGAATCCGCGTATGACCGCGGTGCGGACGATGTCGTTTCCATCAGCCATCAATACGCGGCCGGCGCGACCTGGCGGCATCTCTACGGGGAAAAGGGATATTCCAAGATCACGCTGTCCCAGACCCTGAACTACTGGAATCAGGATGTGACGCAGTCGGGCGGCAAGAAATACCTCAACATTTCGACTGAAATGGAGAGGGCCATCAAGGCGGAATGGACCTATCAACCATCCAAAAGGCTGGAATTCAACTTCGGCGGGCATTACAAATCCATCCCGTTCGATCTGGACATTCACGCGGATCCGGACACGACCTTTATTTTCGATTATCCCAAGCATCCCTACTGGATCATCGGGGTCAAGCAGGCCTATCCGGCATATGATTTGAAGAACAGAACGGTTACATCCAAATCGGCTTTGTTCGGCCAGGTCCGTTGGCATCCCGCGAGCAGGCTGACCGCCCTGTTCGGGCTGCGCACCGATTATTTCGGCTACACGGGCAAGAGGGCACTGGATCCCCGCATCGGGCTGTCGTATGCGCTGAGCGGCAGATCGAACCTGAACCTTGCCTGCGGCAGGCATTCCCAGTCGCCGGCCATAGTCTATATCACGTCGCACCCGGACAACAGGGATCTGGATTACAAGCGTACGGACCAGGTCGTATGCGGTGTGGAGCATCTTTTCCGCGAGGACATCCGGGGCACGGTGGAGGTTTTTTACAAGGACTACAGCGGCGTGCCGGTTTCAACGAGCGATCTGACGGCTGATCCCTTTGACTACTCCGATGGCCGCATGGCGAACGAGGGGAGGGGATTCGCCAAAGGGGTCGAAATCTTCCTACAAAAGAAGATGTCCCGCAAATACCATTACACGGCCAGTTATTCCTATTCCGTTTCCAGGGGCCGGGATCCCCGGAACGGCAGCTGTTACGACTGGGACTTCGATTACAGGCATGTGTTCACAATCATGGGCGGCGTCGGGTGGGATCTCAGGGAAAAAGCCTGGTACCAGAAGCTCAAGCGCAACCTGCTTTTCCAGATCACCTCCTGGATGCTGCCGTTCGCGGACCAGGTCGAGGTTGCGCTCAGGTGGCGGTATCTTGGAGGACGGCCGTACACTGAAAGGACCTATATGCCCCAGCACCGGTCGTGGATCACGGACCCCTCAACGCCTCTGAACGGCTCGCGGTATCCCGCCTATCACAGGCTGGATCTCAGACTCGACCAGAGGCATATGTTCAACGGGTGGAATCTCGTCATGTACTTCGACATCATCAACATCTACGGCCGGGAGAATATCTGGAGTTATTCCTACAGCGGAGACGGGACGAAGAAGCGAATCCTGCAGTACCAGGTGTTTCCTGTGGGAGGTCTCAGCATCGAGTTTTAATCCGTCCGCGAGCACACTTTCCCGGTTTTTCATCCCTTTCGGGAGGACGATTCATTTCCATCCGCCTCCCATGCTCAATTCCTTCCACGGATTTTGAATGAAAAGGCCTGTCGGGTGTATATGAACGGCCTTGCAGCTGGCGGCGGGGTATTAAAAATCCAATCCATCTTACATCTCAAAGGATTGGGAATCCGATTCATTGAGATTGAAGTCCAGGCCCGCAGGCTGCAGGGGAGCCGCAACGGAGCGGAACAAGCTTCTGCTGCCGGATCACTGGCAGGCGAAGGGGACATGCCGCGTCATCCCCGTATGCGCGCTCCTTCTTCCGGTTTTCCGGAAACGGGAGTGCGGGGATGCGTAAAAATATGGGATATTTTTCCCCATCTGAAATATTATTCTATTCCGGAGAATGTTTATAATATATTGTTTTCTTTAGATATGGATCCCTGTATCCAGGCTGGTATGTTTATTGCAAATTCCCCGCATATTTTGAGTGTGGATGATTTTGAAGGATTGAACACCTGATATCGGAATTTTCTGCATGAAGCCGGACCGCAAGGATTTTGACGCGTTTGTCGAGAAACTCATCGTTCAGCACAAGCTCGTATCCCCTGAAAAAATAACAAAAGC
>JAFGEX010000102.1 GCA_016931355.1 bacterium | reverse complement strand
TGCAGGAAGATGCTGTTGATCAGATGAGGCCTGCATCCTGTTCCCGTTGAGCGAAGCTCCCCGGCGGCGGGCGGACGGGGCATATTCGATCTGCAGGGTCCAATTCGTTTGTCGTCGTCTGCTGATACCGCAGCCAGCCGGAGAAAATGCGCCCGCTCTCCGATTCTGAAGACGGGCTGTTCGAACCATTGGATCGCTTGCGCGTCCGGTCATCTGGTCCAACATATCGTTTGGATTTAACCGGCGCGCATTGTATTTTTTACAGACGGCACGATCAGGTGTCGGAACGGCCTGCATCCGAACGCAGGCAGGCTTTGAATGGGAAGACGGATCCATTACGCGAGCCATGAACCAGTATAAAAAGAAAGCCCCGGTCCCGAAAGCGACGGATGCCATCCTGGAGAGCATCTCGGACGGCGTTTTCACCGTGGATTTAAACTGGCGCATCGCCTCCTTCAACCGGGCGGCGGAGCAAATCACCGGCATTCCGCGCCGGGAGGCGATCGGAAGGCCCTGTTCAGATGTTTTCCGCTCCAGCATGTGCGGGGCGGAATGCGCCCTGAGGCGCACGCTCAAGACCGGCAGACCGGTCATCGGGAAGTCCGGATACATCATTGATGCGGAAGGCAACCGCATACCGGTCAGCGTTTCCACTGCTGTTTTAAAGGATTCGCACGGCAGGACCGTGGGCGGCGCCGAAACCTTCCGGGACATGAGGGACGTGGATGCGCTGCGCAGGGAATTGGAGGGCAGGTTCCATCTCGGCGATCTGGTGAGCCGCAGTCCTCTGATGAGAAAGGTTTTCGAGATTCTGCCTGTTGTGGCCTCCAGTCCGAGCACGGTTCTCATTCTCGGAGATACGGGCACCGGCAAGGAACTCGTCGCCAGAACCATTCACGGCCTGAGCTCCAGAAACCGGGCGCCGTTCATCGCCGTGAACTGCGGCGCGCTGCCGGACACCCTCCCTCCACGCAGCTTTCCTTTTCTCTCGCCTCGCCCGGAACCGTCCGTATTTTTGTTTATAATATGAAAGGGGAGCGAATCCGGAATCTCGCGGACGGGGAAAAACCTGCAGGCGGATACCGGATTTCCTGGGACGGCCGGTCGGATGACGGCATTCCGGTCGCAAGCGGTATCTACCTGGTTCGGATGGAGGCGGGCGGCTGGACAGAGTGCAGGAAGATGCTGTTGATCAGATGAGATCTGCTTGCCGTTTGAAAGGTTTCTGAAGTCGGACTGTCTGAGTGTTTTCATTCCATGCGCGTCCGGTTCAACATATCGTTTGGATTTGACCGGCGCGCATTGTATTTTTTACGGACGGCACGATCAAGTGCCGGAATTGCCTGCATCTGAATGCAGGCAGGCCTATGATCGGAAGACGGATCCATGACGGATGCCATAACCCGGCGTAAAAAGAAAATCCCTGTCCGGAATGCGACGGACGCCGTCCTGGAAAGCATCTCGGACGGCGTCTTCACCGTGGACCTGGATTGGCGCATCGCCTCCTTCAACCGGGCGGCGGAGGAAATCACCGGCATTCCGCGACGGGAGGCGATCGGCAGGCCCTGTTCGGATGTCTTCCGGTCCAGCATGTGCGGGGCGGAATGCGCCCTGAGGCGCACGCTCAAGACCGGCAGGCCGGTCATCGGGAAGTCCGGATACATCATTGATGCGGAGGGTAACCGCATACCGGTCAGCGTTTCCACCGCTGTTTTGAAGGATTCGCACGGCCGCACCGTGGGCGGCGCCGAAACCTTCCGGGACATGCGGGATGTGGATGCGCTGCGCAGGGAACTGGAAGGCAAGTTTCACCTCGGCGATCTGGCGAGCCGCAGTCCTCTGATGAAAAAGGTTTTCGAGATCCTGCCTGTCGTGGCCTCCAGTCCCAGCACGGTTCTTATCCTTGGAGACACGGGAACGGGTAAGGAGCTCGTCTCCAGAACCATTCACGGCTTGAGCCCCAGAAGCCGGGCCCCTTTCATCGCCGTCAATTGCGGCGCGCTGCCGGATACCCTGCTCGAATCCGAACTGTTCGGATACAAGGCCGGCGCCTTTACGGGCGCAGGCAGGGACAAACCCGGCCGGTTCGCACTGGCCAGGGGCGGCACGCTTTTTCTGGACGAAATCGGGGAGATGAGCCCTGCGCTGCAGGTGCGGCTCCTCCGGGTGCTTCAGGAAAAAACGTTTGAACCCCTCGGCGCGACGCGCTCCGAGGAAACGGATGCGCGCATGATCGTAGCGACCAACAAGGATCTGCTTGAACTCGTCAAACGAGGCGTTTTCCGGGAAGACTTGTATTACCGGATCAATGTGGTCCGCATCGAGCTGCCTCCGCTGCGCAGGAGGAAGGAAGACATCCCGCTCCTGATCGGGCGCTTCATCGAACGCTTCAACCGGATTCAGAACAAATCGGTGCAGGGTGTCGAGCCTGAAGCCTTGTCCATTCTGATGGCCCGGGATTGGCCCGGGAATGTTCGGGAACTGGAGAACGTCATCGAGCGGTCCTTCATCCTCTGCCGGGAAGGGTTCATCGGGGTCCGCCATCTGCCTGAGGAGTGGACAACCTCCTTTCCTGCCGTTGCCGGCCGCCCGCCGCTCCGTACCGCGCATGATTTTCTGGACGCCCAGGCCATTCAACGGGCCCTTGAGGCGAACCATTACAACCGCCTGGCTGCAGCCAGGGAGCTCGGCATCCATAAAACCACCCTTTTCCGTAGAATCAAGAAGCTTGGGATCGTCATGCCGCGGCGGCGCATCCGGAAGGAGGACTTATAGAAGAAGTAGCGGTAGTGCAATCCATTTAAATTGAAAGGTAGCATCTCTGCAACTTTAATTTATTCATTTGAATTTTATCAATCCCACCTAACATATTGATACTTGATTGTTTGTGAATTTCTTATCCCATCTTTCCTCCTGGCATGACTTCTGCATAAATAGCACCGGGAAGTAACTGAAAGGCCGGAAAAGGATGCGAACAGCCGCCTTTGCGTTTTGGGAAGACAGGATCGCGCCTGTGTTCGATGTGGCGAGACAGGTGCGCGTGGTCAGGGAAGACGGAGGCCGGATCCTGGATGAAAAAGGCGGGATTCTGGATGGGGCGCCGTCGGTCCGGAAAGCCCTGCAGTTGTCGGAAATGGGCATTGATACTCTGGTCTGCGGTGCGATATCCCGGACTCTTTACGATATCGTGGCATCATACGGAATCCGGGTGATCCCCTTTGTCGCCGGAGATATACGGGAAATCATCCGGGCGTGGATGAACGGCACCCTGGACGGAGAAGCCTTCACCATGCCCGGCTGCCGTCACCGGATGCGCCGCTGGTTTCATCATGCCTCCGGGACATACGGCGGCAATAGAAGAAAAACGGGAGGAGGGGCTGGCATGGGCCTCTGTATGGGCAGAAGCCGCGGAGGACGGGGGAGAGGCAAGACCGAACCGGCCGGGAGACCGGACGGTTTCTGAGATCCGGCATGCGGCCGTCGCGTGAGGATTGGGGTTCCCCGGTATCGCAGGCCGGGGAATATGTTCGCTGTCAGATTCAAGCCCCGATTCATCTGCACGGAAAGAATGTCCGGCCCGTGATGTTTCCATGAAAGGGAAATCAAACTCAAATCATAAAAATCAGGAGGTTGCATCATGCCAGGAGGAGACAGGACGGGTCCTGCAGGAATGGGCCCAATGACAGGCCGCGGCGCGGGGTACTGCGCCGGGTATGGGATGCCCGGATACGCCAATCCGGCTTTTGGATGGGGAATGGGCAGGGGGAGAGGCGCCTACCGCGGATTTGGCGGCGGAGGCCGGGGATGGCGGCATTGGTTCAATGCCACAGGAATGCCCGGATGGATGCGTTTTGGGGCAAGTCCGGTCGGGACAACTCCGTTTTTCAAGCCTGACGCGGAGACCGAAAAACAGGCGTTGAAAAGCCAGGCCGAGGCCCTTCAGAACGAACTGGACTTCATCCGGAAGAGGCTGGAGGAAATCGAGACCGGAAAAGACGCGGAGCAGGGATAAGGGACAACCCGTTTTCTGGACTGTTTTTGCAGGTTCGAAGGCCGGTTCGATTGATGACACGAATGGCCGGATGAGCAGATCTGCAGTGTTTTCTGCCGCGTCTCCGGAAAGGCCGGCGCCGGATAGAGGAACGCAGCACGCCGTCCGAACAGGATCAATTTGACGGCGGATGCGTTCTCCGTTTTTTGCATCGGGATGAGCGCACAGGCAAACAGCCTGACCCGCCGTGTGCGGCATCATGGAGGGCGTTCGGATGCCGATGAAGCAAGGTGGTTTTTGCGCCGGTTTCTTTGCGATCGGAAATTTTTCGGGGAGCATGGGATTCGAAGGTCATTCCCGAGGTCTTTTTCGCCGATGATCGTCTCATCCTCAGCCTCCTGCTGCCGGGGGCTTCAAATCAAATCATGGAGGTTTGCCGCATGCCGGGAATGGACGGGGCGGGGCCGCGCGGCGCCGGGCCCATGACAGGCGGGTGCCGCGGTTACTGCGTGATGAAAAAAGGGGATGACGGAGAGGAAAGCCTGTCCGGATTCGCCGGATGGCCGGGACGGCCTTTTCTCCTGCACCGTCCGGATTGCGGGGAGAACCGGATGCAGCTGGAAGCCCGTCTCCGGGATGTAGGAGAAAGGATGAAGGTGCTGCATGACCGTGTGGCAGCGTTGGCAAACACCTACGGTCAGGATGGTCAAACAGGATGCATCAGCAGATCCGAAAAGACGCTGTCATAAACCGCAGCATGGCAAAAGATTCGCCGGTATCTTATTCGCCCATCGGCGTGATCAGAAGCGGTCATCAGAATCCTGCGGAAACGCCGATACAACCCGTTTTCGCTAAGGGTTGTCAGGGGACGGCTGAGGTCTTTCCCGAATTCGCAGCCGCATTGGACGACCTGGAGGGATTCTCCCACATTTACCTGATCTACCACTTGCACCGGGCCTGCGGAATGAGCCTGAAAGTCAAACCCTTTCTCCAGGATGTTGAACGCGGCGTGTTCGCCACGCGGTCGCCCTGCCGGCCCAATCCGATTGGTTTGAGCATCGTAAAGCTGGTCCGCAGGGAGGGATGCGTGCTGCGCCTGGACGCCGTGGACATCCTGGACGGCACGCCGCTTCTGGATATCAAACCCTATGCGGTCAAATTCGACCGGATCAACGGCACACGAAACGGTTGGCAGGATGATGTGGACGAGGAGACTGCAAGGCGAAGGGGCAGGCGGGGATACCGGGCGGACGATAAAAATCACGGCGTTTGAGTCGGGACCGGACGGGGGATACGTTTGGTTGCAGCCTGACCGAACGGATTGATGATTGTCGATTGTGGATTGCGGATTTTGGATTGCGGAATGAAAAACCTTTTCAATCCAAAATCCGAAGGAAGCAATTGAAAGTCCTTTTCCATCTGTAAATATCTGCAGCCCTTCTATGTGTGATGCGTGATGGACATCCATGAAAGGAATCCGAATTGCCCAGAAAAACATTGAATGACGCAGCGAATCCGGGCGGCTCATGGGGCTTCGTCCCGGACGGCGTTTTCCTGACCAAGGGGGTGGGCCGCAGCAGGGAACGGCTCTCGTCTTTCGAGGAGGCCCTTCGCGATGCCGGGATAGCCAAGTACAATCTGGTCTCGGTCAGTTCGATCTTTCCGCCCGGCTGCAAATTGATCACGCGGGCGCAGGGACTGAAAACCCTCCGTCCGGGCCAGGTCGTTTACGTCGTCATGGCGCGGTCGGAAACCAACGAGCCCCATCGCCTGATCGCAGCCAGCATTGGAATCGCGATTCCGCGGAATCCGGAGCATTACGGGTATCTTTCGGAACATCATTGTTCCGGTATGACGGAGAAGGCGGCCGGGGATTATGCCGAGGATCTGGCGGCCCAGATGCTCGCCTCAACCCTTGGCGTCCTCTTTGACGTGGACAGGGATTACGACGCCAGAAAGGAGCAGTACAGGCTCGGCGGCGAAATCGTGACCACACGCGAGATCACCCAGACCGCAGAGGGGGACAAGAACGGCCTCTGGACCACGGTCATTGCCGCAGCGGTTTTGGTACGGAGGAGCGTTTGATCCGGAAGGGAAAGGGACATCCGGGTGCCGGAAGCACAGGTCCGGTTCGGCGGAAAATAGCCGTTGCATCCGGCAAGGGCGGCACGGGCAAGACCACAGTTGCCGTCAACCTGGCATCCGTGCTGAATGCGCCGGTTCAGGTCCTGGACTGCGATGTGGAGGAGCCCAACGCAGGCCTGTTCCTCAGGGGGCGGCTGCGCGGAACGCACACCGTCGCCATTCCGGTTCCGGAAGTCGACGAATCTCTCTGCGACGCCTGCGGTGCCTGCAGCCGGTTCTGTCAATATCACGCAATCGTGACATTGAAAAAGGCCCTCGTTTTTCCCGATCTCTGCCACGCATGCGGGGGCTGCGTCCGGGTGTGCCCCAGACAGGCCATCCGGGAAATCGATCACCGGATCGGTACCGTGGAAGTCACGGAGCGCGGGATGCTGACCCTCGTGACAGGCCGGATCGACGTGGGCGTGGCCATGGCTCCGCCCCTGATCCGGGCAGTCAAAAAATATATCCGGGAAAATGATTTTTGCATCATGGACGCGCCGCCCGGGACATCCTGTCCCGTCATCGCAGCGGTCAACGGATCGGATTTCGTCATCCTGGTCACGGAGCCGACGCCGTTCGGCCTCAACGATTTGAGGCTGGCCGTCGACATGGTGCAGGAATTGAACATTCCATTCGGAGTGGTCGTCAACCGTTTCGGAGTCGGAGATGACCGCGTCCACAGGTTCTGTGGGGACAACGGCATCCCGGTTCTCGTGGAAATACCGGATGACCGGAGGATCGCGGAGGCCTATTCACGCGGTGGGCTGCTCGTTGAAGCGGTGCCGGAATACCGGGGATTATTTGAAAGGCTCTGGAAAGCGGTTCAGGAAAGCTAGCCGTTCAGCCGAAAAGGAGAATCGATGCAAAAAATATTACTGGTCATCCATGATGCGCCTTACGGGACCGAGAAGGCCTACAACGCCCTGCGGATGGCGATGACCCTTCAGAGCCAACATGCCGGTCAGGCGGAGGTGAGAATATTTCTGCTGGCCGACGCCGTGTTCTGCGGGCTTCCGGATCAAAAAACGCCGAATGGTTACTATCATATCGAGCGGATGCTGAAATCGGTGATTCGGAACGGGGGCAAAGTGAAAAGCTGCGGCGGCTGTTCGGAGGCGCGGGGAATTGATCAACTTCCTCTGATCGAAGGGGTGGCCTTGAGCAACATGAAGGAATTCGCCCAATGGACGATCGAATGCGACAAGGTTATGAGCTTTTAAGCGGATTTGCACCCGGGTGCAGGGGAATTGGGCATGCCTAAAACACAGCCGTTTGAAAAATACAGCGATCGCTATGACAAGTGGTTTGAAAAGCACCAGGATGTCTATCTGGCTGAACTGGAGGCTGTGCGGCAGATGATGCATCCATCGTCTTCGGAGGGTCTGGAGGTGGGAGTCGGTTCAGGCAAGTTCGCCGCTCCTCTGGGCATCCGAACCGGTGTGGAACCGTCCGAAAAAATGGCGGTCAAGGCCGAAGAACTGGGAATCCGTGTCTTCCGAAACGCGGCGGAGGATCTGCCTTTTTCTGATTCCGGATTTGACTTTGTCCTGATGGTCACGACGATCTGTTTTGTGGACGACATATTCAAATCCTTCAAGGAAGCTTTCCGGGTGTTGAGGCCGCGCGGATCCATCATTGTGGGATTTGTGGATAAAGAAAGTGAATTGGGAAGAAGGTACTGGAACAAGCGCAATACCAGCGTTTTTTACAAAGAGGCAACCTTTTTCTCTACGGGACAGGTGTGCCGGCATCTCGCGGATGCCGGTTTCGGCGGTTTCACTTTTAAGCAAACCCTGATTCCCGGAGAAACGCCCGGTGTTGTCCGGGATGGCTTCGGAGAAGGCGCATTTATCGTGGTGAAAGCCCTGAAGGAGTGTTAAAGATCCGATGAACCGGAGAAAACCGCAGGCTGCGTCTTCAGGGCCGGATCCCGCGTCAATTTTGTTTGCCTGTCCTGCAGGCCGGACGCCGGTCAAGAGAAGCGGTCAGAAAGTCAGGGAGATTTCATGAACAGCAGGCCTGACCTGGCGGCCAAACGGGCTGCATTTTCAGCCAGGACGGAACGGTACCTGGGACTCGGATATGACCGGATGGAAGCCGCGGCGTTCGTAGTGAAAAGCGCCGGAGCGCTTTCAGGACCGGCACTGGACGTCGGCACCGGCAAAGGGCTGCTGGCCATGGCGCTTGCCGCCAGGGGGTTGGATGTGGTTTCCGTGGATCCGGACGGCGCGGAGCAGGCGCTGGCCAGCCTGCTGTCCGGAGAGTCCGGTCTCAAGGATCGCATTCATTTCATACACGGAGATGCATCCCGTTTGAATTATCCGGACGGTCATTTCGGATGCGCGGCCATGATGGACGTACTCCATCATCTGAATGAGCCGGGGCCGGTAATTACTGAAATGGCGAGGGTGCTCAGACCGGACGGGGTCTTGGTCCTGGCGGATTTTTCGCCTGAGGGATTCGATCTGATCGAGGGCATCCACCGGGACGAGGGGCGCGTGCATTCGGTCAGCGGCGTCACGCTGGGATCTGCAGGGGAGATTTTGCTTCCTTTAGGCTTTCAATACAGGGGCCGTTTCAACGGCCATTTTCATGAAATCGACGTATATCGAAAAGCAGATGAACACGATCCAGGCCCCCAGCCGCCTTCGCCGAAATAAACCGCGTGTTCAAATCCGGAGGCCGTTTCTTCATCAGCGACTTGCGCCGCGACATGGCTTTCCCCGTGCGCTGGTTTCACTATTTCGGGACCAAACCCAAGGAGAGACGGCCCGGGCTCTTGACCTCGATCGACGCAAGCTACACGCCGAAGGAACTCGCCGGATTCTTGAAATTAACCCCGCTTGAAGGGGCGAAAATCGGCGCGAATCCGATCGGCCTGGAAATCACGGAAGGCAAGGCATGACAAATGAATGAGGGGCCATTGCAGGAACTGGTTGTCATCAGCGGAAAGGGCGGCACAGGCAAGACCAGCCTGACCGCTTCCTTCGCCGCTTTGTCGGAACGTCCGGTGCTCGCCGATTGCGATGTCGATGCTGCGGATCTGTATTTGGTGCTCACGCCCCGGATCAGGGGAAGCCATGAATTTCACAGCGGACACCGGGCCATCATCCGCCGGGAGAAATGCACGGCCTGCGGCCTTTGCATGGAGTACTGCCGGTTTGATGCGGTGAAAAAGCGTCCGGGGCGGGAGGGGAGTGCGGTGTTCGAAATCGATCCCGTATCCTGCGAGGGCTGCGGCGTATGCGTCCGGTTTTGCCCGGAACAGGCCATCGATTTTCCCGAAAGCCTTTGCGGCAATTGGATGATCTCCGATACCCGTTTCGGGCCCATGGTTCACGCCCGGCTGGGCGTGGCCGCCGAAAATTCCGGAAAACTGGTTTCACTGGTGCGGCGGGAGGCCCGCCGCATCGCGGAGGAGGCGGATCATCCCCTGATCCTCGTGGACGGCCCCCCGGGGATCGGCTGCCCGGTGATCGCC
>JAFGEX010000101.1 GCA_016931355.1 bacterium | reverse complement strand
CGGTATCCCTGAAATCCTCCGGCAGTCCGAATACCGGGAAGCCTTCGAACGGATGCGGGAACATTTGGAATCCAACGGCGTTCATCCCGAAGAAAAGGCAGCCTTAGGCCCGCGGCTTGTTCTGGAATCCGGGGCGGAGCGGTTTGTCACGCGGGCGCCTTACGATACCGGTTTTTGGGCCAATTCCATGCTGAAGCGGGATTACCGGCACCCCTTCGCCGTGCCGGATCGATTCGAATAAAAAAAATACAACCGGGAGAAAAAGAATGATCAGGATTGGAAAATGGACCGTCGTGCTCCTCATCGTGGGGATTGCCGCAAGTCTGGCGGCCCAGGAGATGAAACCTATCGACATCAAGCTGCCCAAGCCCATGTTTGTAGGCACGCCGCAGAATCTCAACGTGCAGAATCTGGAGAAGCCGCTCGGAAAGCCCAGGCCGCCGTTTCTCGCTCCTGCCGGCACGGCCAATGTCGCGCTCGGCAAGTCCGTTTCATCCACGGACGAGGAGCCGATTATCGGCGAGATCGAGATGATCACGGACGGGGACAAGGAGGCTGCGGACGGGAGTTATGTGGAATTGGGCCCCTTTGTCCAGCACGTCACCATTGACCTGGAGGCCAGGCACAACATCTATGCGGTCGTGGTCTGGCATTTCCACAAGCAGGCGCGCGTTTATTTCGATGTGGCGGTGCAGGTGTCCGATGATCCGAATTTCGTCAAGAACGTTCAGACGCTTTTCAACAACGACCAGGATAATTCAGCCGGGCTCGGCGTGGGCAAGGACCTGCATTACGTGGAGACGGCCGAGGGCAAGCTGATAGACGCCAAAGGCGTGCAGGGCCGTTATGTGCGGCTTTACAGCAACGGCAACAGCAACAACGACCTCACCCATTACATCGAGGTCGAGGTTTACGGCAAGCCCGTACCGTGAAAAGGTCTTCCCTCAAATCCTACCTCCTCTTAATCACTCTCTTTACGGCCGCTGCAGGCTTTCGCCTGCAGCGGCTTGACCTCCGTCCCATGCACACGGACGAGGCCGTTCACGCGGTCAAGTTCGGGGATTATCTCGAATCGGGACAATACCGCTATGATCCGCAGGAGTACCACGGCCCCACGCTTTACGTCTTCTCTCTCCTGCCGGCCCGGATATTAAACATCACCGAAACCGAATCCCTGAGCGAAGGCTTGCTGCGGATCGTCCCCGTTTTCTTCGGCCTGGGTCTGATCCTGCTGCTTCTGCCGCTGCGCAGGGGGATCGGATGGACGGCGGTCATCGCATCCGGCTTTATGACAGCCGTTTCCCCGGTTATGGTGTTCTACAGCCGGTATTACATCCAGGAGACCCTCTTCGTGTTTTTCGCCCTCGGTATGGCCGTATCCGGGTACAGATATGCGCTCAGACCGGGATGGATCACGGCGGCTCTGTCCGGGCTGTCCGCCGGACTTCTCGCAGCAACCAAGGAAACAGGCGTTATCGTTTTCTTCGCCATGGGCACTTCGCTTGCCGCCGTTTTCGCCCTGCATGTCCGCGCAGGGGACCGCGGCCGGAATCCGCATGCTTACCGGAAGCGCCATGCAGCCGTTTTCCTCGCAAGCGCGCTGATCACGGCGGGAATTTTATTCTCATCCTTTCTGACCCATCCGCAGGGCATCCTGGAATCTTTTCGATCCTTCCCCGCCTACCTGCAAAGGGCGTCGGATCCGGTTCATGTCCATCCCTGGTATTACTATTTTCAACTTCTGGGATTCTGGCATGTGCAGGGGAGGCCGTTCTGGTCCGAGGGATCGATCCTTCTTCTGGCGGGCGCCGGCATGGCCGGCGTTTTCAGGAGCAGGCCTTACCCGGGGATGGACAGGGGCCTGATACGTTTTTTTGCCTTCACAGCCGTGATTCTTTCCCTTGTTTTTTCCCTCATTCCCTACAAGACGCCCTGGAACCTGCTCTGTTTTCACCAGATTTTCATCGTACTCGCGGGCATCGGAGTCGCGGTCCTGATTCACCGCTGCCGGACCGTAAGATCCGGGATTCTCATCGCTGCGCTTCTTGCAGCCGGCGCCGTGCATTTGGTCTGGCAATCAGCCCTTCTGAACGGAAGATACAGCTCGGATCCGGGGAATCCCTGGGTGTACAGCCATCCGGGCGGGGACCTGGCGCTCATCTCGGCTGACATGGAAAGACTGGCATCCGCAGCGCCCGGGGGTTATGAAACGCCCATCGAGATCATCTTTCCGGATCACGAATACTGGCCCCTGCCCTGGACGCTCAGGCATTTTTCGAAAACCGGATGGTTCAGCGAGGCGGACCTGACTTCCAGGTCGGCTCCGGTCGTTCTGGCTTCACCGGAGGCGGAGGCAGGCCTGATCCGCAAATTGTACGAAATGCCACCACCCGGGCAGCGGGATTTGTACCTGCCGCTGTTCGACGGTTACAGGGAACTCCGCCCCGGTGCCGAGATCTGCGGATATGTGCGCAAGGATCTCTGGGACCTGTTGCAGCAAAATCGGCAAACAGACGCACTGTCCAGCTCAAAAGAGCGACGGACAATCCCTGCGGCCCGCTGACACAGCATTTCGACGAAGGTGACATGCACGGCCATCCCCTGATCGCAAGGCTTCCGGAATCCGGCGGCTTTCCTGTGTTCGGATTTTCCCACAAGGCCATGGCCACGGTATTTGAAATTTTGATCCGGCATCCGGATGCAGCGTATGCCCGGAAAGCCGCTTTCGAGGCATTCCTCCTCATTGACCGGTTGGAAGGCGAATTCAGTCGTTTCATCCCGAACAGCGGCGTTTCAAGGATCAACCATGCGGGTGTCCGCGAGCCGGTGCAGGCCGGTGCGGACCTCTTCGAATGCCTGTGCCAGGCCATGGCCGCATGGGAAAGGACAGGCGGCGCATTTGACGTCACTGCCGGATTCTTCAAGGGCGGCAGGGACGGAAAAGACCGCGAAGGATCCGAAACGGCCATAGGCATGGATGCCCTGGTGCTGGACAAATCCGGCCTGTGCATCACCAAAACCAGGCCGGTCATGATCGACCTGGGCGGAATCGGCAAAGGGTATGCGCTGGACCGGGCTGCCGGTCTGCTGCAGGAATGGGATGTGGAAACCGTTTTTCTGCACGGCGGCACCAGCTCCGTGCTGGCCAGGGGATGTCCGGACGGCTGCAAAGGCTGGGAAGTCACGATCAGCCATCCGGGGGACAGAGGCAGAATCCTTCAACGGTTTGTGCTGAGAAACCGGTCCGTGAGCGGGTCCGGCGTGGAGAAGGGATTCCATATCATCGATCCGGCGCACCGGATTCCGGCCCGGGAAGCCCTGGCAGCCTGGGCTGAGGCCGGGGATGCGGCGCTTGCCGATGCCCTCTCAACGGCCTTCATGGTGATGGAGTGGGAGGATGTGAAGCGATTGTGCTCGGATGATCCGGAACTCAAAGCCGTTGTCGTCAAACAGGACGGAGCAGTGCTGAGCGTCATCTAGGATCCCGGGCTGGGAAAAAACGTGCATCGGACTTCGTGCTTCGGGCATCGTGAAAAGACGGGAATCGGGGATCGGGGTTAGTGAAAAACGAGAGATCGGGATTCTGGAATTTTGGATTGCTTATTTCGGATTGCTGATTGATCATTCTTGAAATCAACAATCCGCAATCCACAATCAAAAATCCTTTTTCAATCGTCCATCGTCAATGATTCTTTTGATGGCTCTCCAATCCGAAAGCAATCCACTCCCTGAGCAATCCTGCAGAAGACCGGATCAGGGAAAGCCTGCTGTCCGGGTCCACGGTCCAGTCAACCGGAAATTCCCGGATGGAAAAACCGGACCGGACGGCTCTCAAGATGATGTCCAGATCGAAGAGAAATCCGGGCAGCCGGCATTGTCTGTAAAGCATCCTGCCGGTGTCCCCGCGGTAAATTTTAAGGCCCGCCTGTGTATCCGTCAGGTTCGGCGGAACATGAAAAAATCCTATGGCCAGCCTGTGGAAAAGGGACGAGGCCAGCCGCCTGGACAGGCGCTGGCCTTTGACAACGCGGCTTTCCTTCAGCTTCCTGGACGCATGCGCGATATCGCAGACGCCGGACCGGATCAGATCCAGGCCGCGGAGGATATGTTCGTAGGGAATGCACAACCCGCTGTCGATGAACAGAATGATGTCTCCAGTCGATGACGCCATGCCGCTCCGGACTGCGTGACCCTTGCCCCGATGTTCCCCGCAGCGCAGCACGGTCAGCCGGACATGGGATCTCGTTTCGCAGGATTCAGCGATGTCCGCCGTGCCGTCGCCGCTCCCGTCATCCGAAACAATGATCTCGCCGGACAGCCCGTGCCTTTCGAGGAAAGCCCCGGCCTCGCGGATGTCCGCGGCAATCTTGCGGCTTTCATTGAAGACCGGGATGATGATGGAGAGATCCGTTTCCGGCATGCTGTTCATCCCTGTGTTTTGCAGCCTGCAGGAGACTTTTTCCAAAATCTATTCTTCAGGAGACATCCATCCGTCCCGGTAGGCATAATGGAGATAGCCGTTCGCTTCAGGGACATTGGTGATTTTCATGTTTCCGGAGTCCCAATCGAGTTTTTTCCCCCCCAGCCGTACGGAGAGGATGCCCAACAGGAGCATTTCTGTGAGCGGGCCCGCGAATCCGAAAGGGGATTCCGTGGGAGTGCCTTCCCTGCAGGCCTTGATCCATTCCTCATGATGCCCGATCGAACGGGGAAGCGTTTTTGCCGGGAGTTCGTATTCCTGCATGCGGGATTCCGGGATGAGCCTGGGGCTGGCGCCGCCCCAGCCGTCCACGAGCAATTTCCCCTTGTCCCCTACAAACAGGATGCCGTCCTCCTTCGGCAGTTCGCGTCCGTTCTCAAGCTCTTCCGGCCTGGGAGGCAGAAGCCCGCCGTCGTACCAGTGCAGTTTGACGGGAGGCAGAAGCCCGCGGGCCGGGAATTCGTAATGCACCACGGATGCAACCGGGAGCGTGTCCGGAAAGACAGGAGTCGAGCTTGCGCAAACGCTCTTTGGAGAGGTCAGTTTCAATGCGGACCAGACCGGCGCGATGTTGTGCACGCCCATGTCGCCCAGCCCGCCTTCCCCGAAATCCCACCAGCCCCGCCAGGAGAAGGGGACGTAGGCCGGATGATACGGCCGGAACGGAGCAGGGCCGAGCCAGAGGTCGTAATCCAGGCCGGCCGGCACCGGGGGTAAATCCGCAGGCCTTTCGATGCCCTGGGCCCACCAGAGGTCCCGTGTTCCCAGCCGGGTCGGCCTGTCGGACCAGACATGCACCTCGCGCACCGGTCCGATCGCGTCGTCCCAAATCCATTCCTTGATGAGCCGGTTGCCCTCGAAGGCCATCCCCTGGTTTCCCATCTGCGTGGCGACTCCCGCGCGGGCCGCGGCCGCAGTCACGGAACGCGCTTCCTGTATCGTGTGGGTCAGCGGTTTTTCACAATACACGTGCTTTTTCATCTGAATGGACGCCAGGGCGGCGACCGCATGTGTGTGGTCCGGGGTTGCGATGACCACGGCGTCTATGTTCCTGTGCTCTTTATCGAGCATGATCCGAAAATCCTTGTACCGTCTTGCGCCCGGAAATTTCTGAAACGTTTCCGCAGCGCGGTCCCAATCCACATCCGCCAAGGCCACAATGTTCTGCGTGGAAAGGCAATCGAGGTCCCAGGCCCCCTGGCCGCCTGCGCCGATGCCCGCGATGTTCAATTTATCGCTGGGAGCCGTGTGGCCGCGCCCGCCGATGACACGGGAGGGGACGATCATGAATGCGCCGGCGGAGGCGCCGAGAAACGAACGACGGTTCATGGTTTTTTACCCCTTCATCATGGACGATAGAAATGACCTGCTATCAAAGGTACTGATTTCAGGATAGGGATTCCAATACTTTTTTCCCCTGACCGGGCCGGACGACAGGAATCGGTTGACTGGCTGGCAGGTTTTGAGTATTTTCCGGTGTATCCGGTTCATCCGGAACCGGAGAGTCATCCGGATCACTGCTTCCCCGCCTCAATCGGCTGGAATTCGCCGGTTCTTACGGGAAAAAACGGCGAAAGCGTTTGCTAACCCGGGGTCAAAGTCCGCGCCAGGCTGCGGGGAATTCGCCATCTTTCGGATTCATCGGCCAGGAGGAACCATGAAAAAAACGGGTTTTCATTCAGTCGCATCGGGGATCATTCTGTTTGTATGCTGTGGTGCCTTGCATTCCCAGGAATCCCTCATCGAACCCCTCGAATGCTTCCGGCCTTTTCTGGGCAAAACCTGGAAGGGCGTGTCGTCGGATACGGGATCAAACGCCGCCATGACGGATGTTTCCAGCTGGGAGCGGGCACTGAACGGCCGGGCGATACGCGTCCTGCATTCCGTGAACAACGGCGAGTACGGAGGCGAAACCATGCTCCTCTGGGATCCCGCACAGAAAAGCCTGGTGTTCTTCTATTTCACGACAGCGGGATTCTACACCCAGGGGACCATGGTTGCAGAAGACGGACAATTTATCAGCGTCGAGAAAGTGACGGGGAACGAGAACGGCATCACAGAGGTCCGGGCAACTGCCGAGCTGCTCGGCGACGGCAGGCTGCAGACGAAATCCAGTTTCCTGAAAAACGGCCAGTGGGTGGACGGTCACTCCTTCATCTACGTAGAGGAACCTGCCGCACAGGTGATTTTCAAATAATTGAAGCTCCCCGGCAGCTCGCTGCCGGGGAATCTTCGATCTGTAATGAAAAAGACATTTGGATGCGCTCGCTTACCCCGCGGCTTGCCGCGGGGAATGCGCTCGCTGTCAGATTCATGACATCCCCGGGGAGGACCCCGGGATCCCACCATCCTGAGGTGACCTTCAAATGAAAAAAACGTTCCCGATCCTGACTTTCTGCCTGATCCTGGCTGTGAGTCTTCCCCTTTCAGGCGGCAGCCGCGACGCGTGGTTTCCCTTCACCCTGCCGTGGGATGATTCCACCTCCTCCGTGACGGATCTTTCAGGCATGCTGGATGCGCCGGCGGGCAAACATGGATTTCTGCAGGTGACGCCGGATGGGCAATTCCGGTTCGAGCAGAATCCGGCGCGCGTCCGGTTCGTTGGTGCCGTCAATGTGGCAACCTCGAATTTCCCGGACAAGGCGATTTCCCGGAAGCTGGCGAACCGGGCTGCGAAGTTCGGGATCAATCTCATCCGCGTCCACCTGATTGACGTGGATGGGAGCTCCGGCCTCTTTTCCCATTCATCGGCGAACACTCTGGACCTGGATGCCGCGCGCCTGGACCGCATGGATTATTTCCTCAAATGCCTGAAGGACAGGGGCATTTATTACAATTTCTGCATTCAATCGGGCCGCGAATTCAAGCAGGGGGATGGCGTGGACGCGCCTGTCCGGAACAGCCAGTCCAAGTATGTCACCCTGTTCAATGAAACCCTGATCGATTTGCAGAAGGACTTCGCCGAAAAGACGCTGAGGCATGTCAATCCCTATACCGGCCTCGCGTATGCGGACGATCCGGCCCTCGCCTCGATCGAGCTCACCAACGAGAATTCCCTGTTCCT
>JAFGEX010000100.1 GCA_016931355.1 bacterium | reverse complement strand
TCTCCCTGATGCAGATGGCCAAGACCGCGTCGCGGCTCGCCCATTTCTCGGACGCGGGCGGGCTGTTCGTATCCATTCTGACCAATCCGACCACGGCCGGCGTGGTGGCCAGCTACGCCATGCTCGGCGACGTCAATCTGGCGGAGCCCGGCGCGCATATCGGCTTCGCGGGTCCCAGGGTCATCAAGCAGACCATCGGCCAGGATCTGCCGGAGGGATTCCAGAAATCCCGCTTCCAGCTGGAACACGGATTTGTAGACGCCATCGTGAACCGGAAGGAGATGAAGGAAACCTTGACGCGCATCCTTGAATTTTCACGTTCATAAAACCGGGGGGGTGTTTGTCCAAGAAACCGTTCATCCTGTTGACCAATGACGATGGGATCGCCGCGGCCGGGATCGAGGCCCTGTTCCACGAATTGAACAAGGTCGGAGAAGTGGCCGTGGTTGCACCGCGTAATGAAATGAGCGCGGCCGGGCATGCCATCACGCTTTCCGATCCGCTGCGCGTGAGCGAATACCGGAAAGGCCCGGAATTTTTCGGGCATGCGGTGAACGGCACGCCCGCGGACTGCGTCAAGATCGCCTACTGGGCCGTGCTGAAGCGAAAGCCGGATCTGGTCGCTTCGGGCATCAACCTGGGTTCGAATACGGGCATCAACACGATTTATTCCGGAACCGTGTCCGCTGCCACTGAAGGCGCCATACTCGACATCCCTTCCTTCGCCATTTCCCTCGGCACGTACGAAAAACCCGATTTCCGGTTTGCGGCCCGTTTCGGCAGGAAAGTGGCGGCGCATCTGCTGGAAAAAGGGCTCCCGCGGGGCATCTACCTGAACGTTAATGTGCCCCCCTGTCCGGAAGACCAGATCAAGGGCGTCTCCATCACCCGGCAGGGTCAGGCGGTTTACAAAGAGGAGTTTGACCGGCGAAAAGATCCGCACGGAAGAACCTATTACTGGCTGACCGGGCAGAAGGTCAATCCGGAGCAGGAAATCGAAGTGGATGACGGCGCGCTGGCCGCGAAGATGGTTTCCGTCACGCCCCTGCATTTTGACCTGACCCAATACGCGTTCCTGGAGGAGCTGCGTTCCTGGAACCTGAAACCCTGATCCTTCCGGCAAAGGACGTCTCTACGGATGGAAAAGATCATTGTCCTGGATTTCGGATCCCAATACACGCAGTTGATCGCCCGCCGGGTGCGCGAACAGCGCGTGTTCTGCGAGATCGTCCCCTTCCGCGTAACGGCCGACGACATCCGGCGCATGGCTCCGAAGGGGATCATTCTGTCCGGGGGGCCGGCCAGCGTGTACTCGGAAAACGCCCCGATTCCCCCGAGGGACATTTTCAATCTGGGCATTCCGGTGCTCGGCATCTGCTACGGCCTCCAGCTCATCGCGCGTCTCGAGGGGGGCGAAGTGGACCGGGCCGCAGCCAGGGAATTTGGAAAGGCCGCCTTTACGGCAGAGGACCGGGACGACCTGTTCCGGGGCATGCCGGAAAAATTCAGCGTCTGGATGAGCCACGGCGATCACCTGACCGCGATCCCCGGGGGATTTGTCCGGCTGGGGCATACGCCGAACGCCGGGATCGCCGCAATCGCGGACCGTGGCCGCAGGATATTCGGCCTGCAGTTCCACCCGGAGGTCGCGCACACCGAAAACGGAAGCCTCATCCTCAGGAATTTCGCCTTCGGCATCTGCGGATGCTCCGGACAGTGGACGCCCGAGCATTTTGTCGAAACGTCCGTCCGGAAAATCAGGGAGCAGGTCGGAGCCGGCACCGTGATCTGCGGCCTTTCCGGGGGGGTGGATTCGGCCGTCACTGCAGCGCTCGTGCACCAGGCGGTGGGGGATCAGCTTTTCTGCGTTTTCGTGGATACGGGGCTGATGCGGCAAAACGAGGCGGAGGAAGTGCAGGCCGCCTTCGGCCGGTTCAATCTGCGCGTGGTGCAGGCCGGCCGCCTCTTCCTGGCGGCTCTGGCCGGCGTCACGGATCCGGAACAGAAACGAAAAATCATCGGTAAGACTTTCATCGACGTATTTGAGAAAGAGGCTCATGCCATAGGCCGTACCGATTTTCTGGCGCAGGGCACGCTGTATCCGGATGTGATCGAGAGCGTATCGACCTGGGGGCCCTCCGTGACCATCAAGTCCCATCACAATGTGGGCGGGCTCCCGGAGCGGTTGCGCTTCAAGCTCATCGAGCCGGTCCGGGAGCTTTTCAAGGACGAGGTGCGCGAAGTGGGCCGCGTGCTCGGCATACCGGGCAATCTGCTGGGGCGGCATCCGTTTCCGGGCCCCGGATTGGCGGTCCGGATTCTGGGGGAGATCACTCCGGAAAGGATCGACCTGATCCGTCAGGCGGATGCGCTCTTCATCGAGGAGCTGAAAACCGCCGGCTGGTACGACCGGGTCTGGCAGGCCTTTGCCGTGCTGCTTCCGTCCAGGACCGTGGGCGTCATGGGGGATGAACGGACATACGAACAGGCCGCCGTTCTCCGGGCCGTGACCAGCGTGGACGGCATGACCGCGGACTGGGCGAGGCTTCCGTACGACCTCCTGGCGCGAATCTCGAACCGCATCATCAATGAAATCCGGGGGATCAACCGCATCGTGTACGACATCAGTTCCAAGCCGCCCGGGACCATCGAATGGGAATGAGACGAGAAAGATAGAGGAAGGACTTCATGTGCGGAATCATCGGTTACGCGGGCGGGAAGCCCATCCTGCCTTTGCTGATCAACAGCCTCAAGCGCATGGAATACAGGGGGTATGATTCCGCCGGAGTCGCATTGATCGAGGACGGACGGTTCTGGACCCGGAAGCGCAACGGCAGGATCGCAGATCTCGAGCAGGAAGTCGGCCGCCACGAGGGACGGGCGTCCGTCGGGATCGGGCATACGCGCTGGGCCACGCACGGCGCCCCCACGCGGGAAAACGCGCATCCGCATTTCGACGCCGGCAACCGCATCGCCCTGGTGCACAACGGCATCATTGAGAATTACGCGCAGCTGCGGGACGAACTGAAGGCGAAGGGACATGTGTTCCGCTCCGAAACGGATTCCGAGGTGCTGGCCCAGTTGATCGGGATGCTCTATAACGGCGACATGGCGCTCACCCTTCAGGAGGCGCTGGAACTGGTGCAGGGCACATTCGGCATCCTGGTGATCGCTTCGCAGGAGCCCGGCCGCATCTACGCGGCGCGCAGGGGCAGCCCGGTCGTCATCGGGCTCGGCGGCAACGAAACCCTGGTCGCCTCGGACGGCGCGGCCATCGTCGAGCACACGCGCGACGTCATCTACCTGGAAGACAATGAGATGGCGGTCGTGGATGCGGGCGGCGCCCAGATCAAGACGCTCGAGAACAAGGAGATTTACCGCGGGGTCGAACAGATTTCCTTTGACCTGAGCAAGATCCAGAAAGGCGGATTCCCCCATTTCATGCTCAAGGAAATCTTCGAGCAGCCGGAAACGGTGCTGGACTCCATGAGAGGCAGGCTCCTGACTGAGGAGGGTACGGCCAAGCTGGGCGGCCTCGAAGGCTGTTTCGAGCGTATCCGGAAAAGTTCGCGGCTGATCATCACCGCCTGCGGGACGTCCTGGCATGCGGGGCTGATCGGCGAATACCTCATCGAGCGCCTGGCCGGTCTGCCGGTCGAGGTCGAATACGCCTCGGAATTCCGCTATCGCGATCCGGTGCTGACCTCGGGGGACACGGTGCTGGCCATCAGCCAGTCCGGCGAGACGGCCGATACCCTGGCGGCCATACGCGAGGCCAGGCGAAAGGGGGCGCTTGCCCTGGGCATGTGCAACGTGGTCGGCAGCACCATTGCGCGG
>JAFGEX010000099.1 GCA_016931355.1 bacterium | reverse complement strand
GTCTTTTTGAAGCGGATTGAAATCCTGATAGCCGGACTGTGCAAAGAGGGATGCAAGCAGAAAGCAACCGGCAAAAAGAAAGGAGATCGCAAATCGCATACGGATTGTCCTTTCCTTCAAAAAATTCTCCAACCCTTCTGAATTTTTTTTTTATCCTCTATGTGTGAAAAATTTCACATGAATGGCCTATCTATTCCAGGACTTATTTTTGACGAAAGCAAAACCGCGAGATATTATAACAACATAAACATGCGTAACGAACGCATTGACGTTTATTCCAACGCATCGAAGGATTTCTTGAGAATTAATGACGATGGTAAGTGATGGGTTTGCTTATGTATCAAAAGAATAAATTGCAGCCCCATCAAAGTTGTGGGCGATACCGGGATCGAACCAGTGACCTCCTGCTTGTAAGGCAGGCGCTCTGAACCAGCTGAGCTAATCGCCCGAATTTCAGGAAACAGAATTGGAATCCAGTTTCTTTTCCTTTTTCCTGTAAAGAATGGCGAGCGGGAGAACCACACAGTAGGCTGCGACCAGCAGGATGGGGGCTACGTTCAAGGTCCAGAAACCGTCCCAGGGGCCTATGGAGAGAGCGACATAGCCGAGAACGAGCATCAGGATGCCTGTGCCGAAAATTTTATAATTGGCGCTCGTAAAAGGCAGCCTGGATTCCCTCTTGCGGGCCTTTTCCTGAATTCTATCCTTGTCCATCACGATCCTTTCTGCTTTCAAGTGCGATAAATATAGTTAAAACAAATGGATTTGTCAAGGTTCAATCAGGATCATGCACTCTTTTATACCCTTCGCCCCAGCCCATGGATCCCTGTTTAAAGACTTCGGGGATGACAATAAAATCTCAATAAACGCCGCCCCTGGGTCCCCGAAAAAAGATTTTGGGGACGACAAGACATAGATAAAAATCTCCCTCCCAATCACCCCCTGGGTTCCCGATAAAAGATTTCGGGAACGACACACTGAGAGTAAAATGACCCTTCCATTCGCACCCCATAGGTTCCTGACAAAAAATTTCGGGGTCGACAACGACCAGCGGATTTTCAAACCCCGGGGTCAAAATCCGCTCAATAACTGTTCTTCCCCGACACCACGGCTCCGAGCGTCATGAGGATGATTTTCACGTCGAGGTACAGCGACCAGTTCTCCACGTAATAGATGTCGTAGCGGGTGCGCTCCTCAATGGACACATTGCCGCGCAGGCCGTTGACCTGGGCCCATCCGGTCATGCCGGACTTCACGCGATGCCTGTCCAGGTAACGCGGGACCTGGCTCCTGAACCGGTCCACGAAATGCCGCCGCTCCGGCCGCGGGCCCACCAGGCTCATCTCGCCCCTGAGCACGTTCCAAAGCTGGGGGAGCTCGTCCAGGCTGGTCCTCCTCAGCCATCTGCCCGCACGCGTCACGCGCGCGTCGTTCTTGACCGTCCATACAGGCCCTGTAGATTTCTCAGCATCGATACGCATGGTCCGGAATTTGATCAGATCGAATTCCCTTCCATCCAGCCCCACCCTTCCCTGCCTGTAAAAAACAGGGCCCTTTGAACCGAGCCGAACGGCTGCCGCAGCCAGCAAAAAAACGGGCGACAGGATAATCAGCGCTGCAAGGGAGACAGAGACATCCATCGCCCTCTTGAACACAGCCTTCCATCCGGTGATGGGCACGTCCTTGATTTTTAAAACCGGGACGCCTCCGATCTCCTCCACACGCAGCCTGCTCGTCATCATCTCCAGGGAATCGGGTATGGAGCCGAATTCGACGTTGAGCCCGACACATGCGTTCATGATGTCCGTCAGATACGGATTCTGGTCCCCCTCAAAAGCGGTCAGGATCAAATCGATCCGGTGTGCGCTCACGATCTCCGCGACCCCGGATAACGGCCCCAGGCATTTGAAGCTCCCCGCCGCAAGCGGCGGGGAATCTTCGATCTGCATGGAAGAAGACTTTTGGATTCGCTCGCTTACCCCGCGGCAAGCCGCGGGGAATACGCTCGCTGTCAGATTCAGGCCTGGACCGCCCTTCACACCGCAGTCGAGCGTGCCCGCGATCTCCATTCCGTAATCCGGATTTTTCCGGATTTTATCAAGCATAATGCCCGCCCATTTCCCTGAACCAACCAGGAGCACCCGTATCAGCCCCTTCCCTTTCCGGTGCAGGTTCCGCTCGAGCGCGGAAATCGCGATGCGCGCAATCCAGATGAAAAGGACGCTGAATCCATAGATCAGGATGAAGACCATGCGTGAAAAAGAAAAGCCGCGGTAGAAAAAAGTCAGGGCCGTGACGACCAGCATGCCCAGGGTTGCGCCCTTGAATGTCAGGAACAGCTCGTCCAGAGGCCCCGCGTTTCTCCTGCGGCCGTACATGCGCAGGGATTTGAAAATGATCATCCAGATCACGGCTGCGATCATCCCGCCCCAGATGTACATGGCGAGCCCGGGTTGCCCCTTGGTCACAGGCACCCAATTGGACACGGGCGGACGGAATCGCGCGGCATACGCGGCGAGAAAGGCGGCCAGAATCGCGAACCAGTCCGCTGCGACCTGGAGAAACGGGATGAACAGATCCTCGCGCTTACCGGGCCTGGACATTGCGCGCCTCCTCGGATACGGCTTTTTGAATGAATGCCTGCATGCTTTCCATGAAATGACGCCTGTCGAAACGCAGGGCGTTCCTGCGTATGGCTGCCGGATCGAAGTCGAGGGATTCCGAATAGAGCACTGCTAGCTTCAAGTCCCCGACAGTCTGCTCCCGGAAAAAAACGCCTGTAGCGCCTCGCAGAGGCCTTTCGCCGGCCCATCCGCCCTTCACGGTTTCGAGCACACCGCCTGCCCCGTATGCGATCACGGGCTTGCCGTAGCATTGCGCCTCCACCGGCACGATCCCGAAATCCTCCTCTCCCGGAAAGATCAGCGCCCTGCATCCCGAGTACAGGGAATCCAGAGTGCGGGAATCCGCCCACCCGATGAATTCGATTTTCGGTCCTGCGATGGATTTCAGGGATTTTTCATCCTGGCCTGTCCCGACGATCACCAGTTTCCTGCCCAGTTCATTGAATGCCCGGACGGCCAGGTCTATCCTTTTATAGGGAGCGAAAGCGGAAACGATGAGGTAATACCCGTCCGAACGGACGGAGAGGCGCGTGACCGCTGTGTCCACGGGCGGATGAATCACTGCAGCGTCCCTGTTGTAATAGCGCCGGATCCGTCCGTGCACATTCTCTGAGTTGGCGATGAAATAATTCACCCTGCCGCTCGAGGCCACGTCCCAGCGCCTCAGGCGCTTCGCCAGATCCGGCATGACCATCGCAGCGATCCCAGAAGAACGGCCCGGCCCGAAATACGCATCGTACATGGACCAGATGTAGCGCATGGGCGTATGGCAGTAGCAGAGATGCAGGGCGCTTGGACGCGGGATCACGCCCTTGGCCACGCAATGGCTGGATGAAATCACCAGGTCGTATCCCCGCATGTCTAATCTTTCGATCGCTGACGGAAAAAGCGGGAGCAGGTTGCGGTAATGCCTTGCGGCGAACGGAATTTTCTGCACGAATGAGGTGCGTATGTCCATGCTCTCAATGACCGGGCTGACCGACCCGCGGTTGTGAATCAGCGTGAAGAGGGTTGCTCCGGGATAGAGTTCGCAGAGGGCCTCGAGGCATTTCTCCCCTCCGCGCATGCCTGTCAGCCAGTCATGAACCAGGGCCATGCGGATTTTATCGGGCGAAACGGTCATACACCCTCATCGTCTCCACAGCCGTTTTATCCCATGAAAACTCCAGTGTTCTCTTCCTCCCCTTTTCGATCATTTCCTTTCTCAGTCCTCCGTCCTTCATCATGTCCCGCACGGCTCCTGCAAAATCCTTCTCGTCCGACGGATCGAAGTAATGCGCGGCGTCTCCGAGAATCTCCGGAATGCAGGAGGCATTGGAAGCGGCCACGGGCGTACCGCAGGCCATGGACTCGAGCGGCGGAAGCCCGAATCCCTCGTAGAAGGAGGGGAAGACGAAAAGCGCCGCACCGTTGTACAGCAGGTTCAAATCCGCGGGCGGCGTGTTTTCCAGGATGCGCACGCTGGATTCCAGGGAGAAATCGCGCAACATGCGGCCCAGGGCCGGATCCCTGTCCCATCCCCTGCCGACCAGGACCAGGGAATGGCTTTTCGCAAGGCCCAGTCTGTGAAAGATCCTGATCAATCCATCCACATTCTTGTGAGGTTTGAAATTACCGACGAAAAGAAGATAAGGCCTGTCAATCCCGAAACGTCCCTTCAGACCGGTCTTCCAGGCGGAGCCGGAAAGATCCCTGAACAGGGGATCCGCTGCCAGATGCGTGACCGTCACCCTGCCCTCCGGTATCCCCAGCAGCCTGCACAGGTCCCTCTTCGACCATTCGGACACGGTCAGAATATGCTCGGCCCTCGACGCATTCCTGAAAAACGCCTTTGCATATGCATGTGCCAGGGCATTCGGCAGGTACTGCGGATAGAGCAGATGGATCGCGTCATGTATGGTGACCACAAAGGGTCCTGTTTTCAAAAGGGGAGCCACATAATGGGGAGAATGAAAAAGGTCCGCCTTTTCCCGAAGGAGCCGCAGCGGGATGGTCAATTGCTCTGCGAGGGAATATTTTCCGGAACGGTTGAAGCGGATTTCCAGCTTTCCCGGGACCGGAGTCACGGAGCCCGCGTCTTCAGGGTCGAGGAGGACCCGGAAACGGTGTGCGGTATCCATGTCCCTGAACCGGTCCAGGAGATTGCGGATGTAGGTCCCCACTCCCAGATCGCTGATTTTTCTCCCGTCCATGCAGATCTTCACGAGCGGATTTCCCTCATTGCGTGAACTGCGCCGCACCTTGAAGGTATGCAGCAGTTATTCCAGGACATGGAAGCTCCCCGGCAGTGAATTGCCGGGGAATCTTCGATCTGTAAAGAAAAAGACATGTGGATTCGCGCGCTTACCCCGGATCAAAGCCCGGGGCAGGCCACGGGGCAAGCCTAAAGGGAATGCGCTCGCTGTCAGATTCATCAGGCCGTTTCCCCGAACTCATGATACACATCAAGCGTCGCCCGCGCCGTGCGGTCCCAGTCAAAGAGCCGCGCGCGCTTCAGCCCCGCTTCCATCAGCCTGGAGCGCAGAGCCGCATCCCCCCAAATCCCGGCCATGAGTTGGGCCAGCTGTTCCGGATTCTCAGGATCCGCGAGCAGTCCCGCTTCTCCCACAATTTCCGGGATTGCGGACCGGTCCGAACAGATCACGGGTGCGCCGCAGGCCATGGCCTCGAGCGGGGGGAATCCGAATCCCTCGTACAGGGAGGGATAAACAAACGCCTCAGCCAGGCTGTAAACCGCAGGCAGATCCGCGTTTTCAATATAGCCCGTGAAACAAATCCTGTCTTCCAGGCGACTGGACCGTACGAGTTCAAGCAGCGCCGGATATCCCCTCTCATCCTCAACATTGCCGCCTATGACCAGGTGACAATCCTTTATGGCGGACTTCAGCATTTTCTGAAAAGCGATGATCAATCCGGGTACATTCTTGCGTGTCTCAATGCCGCCTGTGTAAAAAAAGAACCGGGCCGGAAGTTTGTATCTGACCTGAATGGCCTTCAGGACCCCGGCATCGCGCACGGGTTTGAAGGAACAATCCACTCCCAACGGGATCACCCGGATCCGGGATTCCGGGATGCCGGCGTACCGGATGATGTCCTGTTTGGATGATTCCGAAATCGTAATGATGCGGTCCGCCCTGCGTATTGCCCGGTTCATGAGCGACAGATAGGCGCGATAAAGCGGATTCCATCCGGAGGCATACCGGTGCTTCAGCACGGCAGGGATCATGTCGTGAACCGTCAGTATGGAAATGCTCCCTGCAGGAACAGGCGCTGCGTCCATATGCGTCAGAAAGTGAAACATACGCCCCCCGGATTGTTTCAGGGTGCGGGGGACATAAAGCAACGTGTCGATCATCTCTTCGTAGAGACACAGGATGCCGGGCACCGGATGGAAAACGATCTCAGCGCGGCCCGGGACAACACCCGCATCCGGAGGCGTGTTCCGCTTGTTCAGCAGGATTCCGATCCCGAGGTCCGGATCCAGCCTTTCCAGCCGGGGGATCAGGGCCTCCGCATACCTGCCGATCCCCCTTTTCCGGTGTTCGCGGAATCCCTCCTGCAGGGGCCTGCCGTCCAGGACGATTTTCATCCCCGGGCATCCTTCTTGACGCCGATGATGAAAAGGTCGCCCTGGCCCCAATAGGGCCCGAAACGGATTTTCTTCAGGAACCAGGAAACGAAGTTCCTCCTGCCCGGCAGTCCGGTCATGCGGTCCGTGCCGCTTTTCAGGATTTCGAAACCCGCGCCGGACAGCATCTCCGCCAGAAGCGGCAGCGGATAGGGCCGGACATGCGTGGGATCCATCCAGAAGCGTTCGCCCATCACGTCCAGGTCCTTGAAATTGGGCGTAATCAGGATCAGCCTTCCCCCTGTTTTCAGGACCTTCGCCGCATTTCGTAAAAATTTTCGCAAATCTTCCGGTCCCAGGTGTTCGATCAGATGGGCACAGAAAATACCGTCGTACCGGGATTTGCCCCGCTTCAGGAGCGTCCTGGTATCCTGCCTGGACACATCCAGGCCTTTTTTCCTGCAGGCCCTGACCATGCCCTGTGAAACATCGATGCCCTTCCCCTCGATTCCCCTTTCCTTCAGGATCTCGAGGAAAAAGCCCTCCCCGCATCCGATGTCGAGCACGCGCTCTCCCGGTTTGAAGAATCGCGCATATTTTTTCTGGTACCGCCGGATGCCTCTCGGGCACCCTGCGAAACGAACGGGATTGAATAGAGGTTCCGTCTTATGCATGGGCCTTTGCGCTCCCCTGTTTGAACAGTCCGGTCAGACTCCGGAATTCCCCCATGGACACAGCCCCGGTGACGAGCAGCGCGGCCGCGTACACGGCCATGGCGGCCGGGACCAGCAGTGGAAGGGCGAGGACTTTCCTGAGGAACAGCACAGGAAGCATGACGAGTGTGGAAAGGAAGATGCGCAGCGCGGCATCCTTGAACGGGATCCGGGCGAAATGTTTTTTCAGAAAATAGGCAAGCATGAAAAATCCGCCGATCTCGGTGAGCACGGTAGCCACGGCCGCTCCGTGCATCCCCATGGCCCTGATCAGAAGGAAATTCAGCGTCACATTGACCAGGGCGTTGGCGACCGAGATGCCGAACACGATTTCCTGCCTGTCCACCGCCCCCAGGGTATTTCCGAATACATTGGTCATAAAAATGACCGGAATGAGCCAGCAGATGATCCGAAGAACGGCCACGGCCGGCAGATAGTCGTCCGAATAGAGCAGGCGCATGACCGGATCGGCCAGAAAGAAGAGGCCGGCGGACAGAGGCAGGGCCACGATGAAGGAATACCTGGCCGCCTGGGTGAAGCCCGCCACAGCCCGTTTCCGATCCGAATGGAAATACCTGGATATCACCGGGAAAACCGCGGAGATGATGGCGGATGAGATCACGGTCAGAGGGTAGATCAGATTGGCGGCCGAATCGTACAGGCCGACCGCTGCATCGCCTTCCATTTTGGACAGAAAGACATTGGCAATCTTAAAGTAGATCATGACAAACAGGCTGGTCAGCATGAAGGGGAGCCCGCCCCGGATCAGTTTCGGCCACAGGGCAGGGGTCATGCGCATCCGCGGCTTCACCAGACGGAAGGTCATGAAGGCGCCCAGCGCCGCGAAGGCCAGGACGTTCGCCGCGGCCATCAGGACCAGGATGATCTCCACGGAAAACCGGAGATTGATGCCCGCCAGAACTGCCGCAGCCTCGAGCAGGCGCGCGAGAATGAGCAGGGCGGCCTCGTATTCCATGCGCCGGAAGCCGCGGAAGGCGATGATCAGGGAATTGGAGAACACCCGGACCAGCGTGATGATCCCGGAGACCAGGACCAGCCGCAGGGTGACGGCCGGGACATTCATGAACGAGACGACCGCCCCCATCGCCAGGATCACGAGGCCGGAGAGGAAAATTTTGATCCAGAAAATGTTGCCCAGGTAAAGCGGCGCCCGTTGCGTCTTGCGTGCGATCTCCCGGATGCCGTACGTGTCAAGACCCAGGTCCATGAGCGGCATGAAAAGCATGGCGAACGCGGCTGCAAAGGAAAACTTTCCGAAAAGGTCCGCGCCCAGGTAATTGGCCAGCAGGATCAGGGCCCACAGGGCCAGGAGCTTGGACAACACCTGGCCCGCCAGCAGGGCGAGGATGTTCTGGCCCGTGGGGCGGACCCGCGTGTCTTTGTGTATCGCCATGGAAACGGACGGCCCCCTATGCTTCCTGCTGTTCGGGGCGGCCTGCGGCCGTGCGTTCCGCGGCCAGAACCAGTCCGATGGAAAACCAGATCAGCATGGCGAGCTCCGCGTCCCCGAAGGTCCATTCGAAAAGACCGCTGACCTGGAATCCCAAGAAGGACGCCAGGCCTCCGGCCGCTGCGCTGCGCAGCAGCCATTCCCCGCGGGGCAGCCTGCGGAAAATCCCGCATTCCAGCACAAAGACGCGCACGAAAAGCGCGAGCAGAATCAGCAGGCCGGGGATGCCGAGCGTCGCACCGATCATGATGAGATTGTTGTGCATGTGCCCGTGCTTCTGCCTGGCCTCCGCGGGCCTGTACCGTTCGTAGATTTTTCCCAGGTCGATGTCACCGTATCCGGTCAGCGGCCTGTCCAGCATCATGCGGACGCCGGCCTTCCACATATACAGCCTCTCGACATTGGTTTCATGGGTTGGATTGAATGCGCTCAGCGCCCTGTCCCGCATGGAACGGGGCGAGCCCAGAACGGCGAGCGCTGTAAAAAGGGCCAGAAGGGGGAGCCATTTTCTGCGGAAGAGCAGAAACAGGACGGCCAGACCCGTGAAAAAACCCAGCCAGGCGCTGCGGGTGAAGGAAAGGAAGAGGGGCAGCCCGGTCAGGACGCCCGAAGCCAGTCCGAACAACCGGCTTTTAACCGGTGCTTCGGACAGCACAAGCGAGAAGGCGTACAGGGACAGGATCATGAAAATCCCGCCGGTGGTCATGTAATGGTGATACAGGCTCAGCCTGCCCTCCAGGCCCCCCAGCCCGGAAAGATACCGGCACAGGCCGATCACGGCCAGGATGCTTCCGACGCCGAGCAGTGCGGCAAAAAGCCGCGCGATCCATTTCCTGTCCCGGACATTCGCGGCGACCAGGTACAGGATCAGGATGAGGAGAAGCCTTTTCGAATATGTCCAGGCCGTGTGCCGGTCTATTGAAAACACAAGGGAGATGATTTCCATGGCGCAATAGGCCAGGATGAAGGGATCCAGAACGGTGCGGGGAAACATCCATTCCCGATTGAGGAACATGGAAACAACCCAGAACAGGAGGGCCAGGCCCAGCGCGGACTGGGCGAGCGCAATGGAAAACGGGACGGCCGCCGCGAAAATGACCAGGAAAATGCGGACGATCGTCCTAATATTTTTCAGCGTTCGCGCGCCCATTTCCATTGTCATGGAATGTTGTCTGTCTTCAGGTTGGTCGCAATATAGGAAACGGTGAAGCCGAAAAACCTCTCCCGGATAATATCTGAATGGGGAAAGAGATGTTTAAATTCCCCATATTTCAGCAACCGGATGTTCTCGCATTCAATCCTGGAATTCAACCAGTCTCTCTGTCTCCCCATGAAACCCAGGCTCACATGCCGGTGCAGGAAAGCCCTTAACGCCAGCGGGAACCAGGAAAAGAAAGGAACGTAAAAATGCGGTTCGACCGGAAAAAAGGGGCTCGGAGTCTGCACAAACCAATACGAACCGAGCTCGCGGACCTGATCAGCCATTATTTTCTGATCCCTCAGGTTTCCGACATGTTCAATCACGGAATTGGATAGCACCAAGTCATATCTGCGGTTGACCGTCTTTTTCAGATCCAAAGCGTCTCCTGTAGAGGCGAGAAACGGGATACCGCGGATGATCCTTCTACGTTCCTCGAACGGCGGCAGGTTCACGATCTCGACGGAGGCCAGCCGGTCTGCATCAAAGTACTGCAGATTGCGTTCCCAGTAATCCCAGGTGCCTCCGATATCCAAAACGGACAGGCGCGAACGGCCCGCACGAACGAGTAGCCCGTTCAGGTTTTTTGTTCTCTCTGCGCGAACTTTTGCGGTGAAGGATTCGGGATTATTGGGATCTGATTTCATCGCATATCCCTCTTCCATGGTTTTAATGCGAACCGCCTATCGTAAACAATATGTAAAAGAAAAAATTGATATTCAAGATAAAAGATAAGCGGCTTGAAGCGCTATCAGCAGCTCGCTATCGGCCTTGCTCGCCGGTTTTAGGCTGCAATCTCCGGCCTCCTGAGGGAAGGCGGATTCGCATGAGAAAATTTCTCCAACAGCAAGCATCAGGATGAGCCGATGGTCCAGAACGAGCCTGTCGGACAATCCGAGCCGCCCTTCCGGCTTTCAGCTCCAGGCGGCATTTTTTGAACTTGCTTTCCTATCCCTATTTCGTTATTTTATCATCCACTGTCATCAGACGATGCGAACAACGGATGAAACACAATCGACTGTCATGAAAAACCCGCTTCATTCGATTCAATTATTGAAAAAAATCGTCACCCGCTATCCGTTGGTTGAAATCGCCCGCACGGTTCTTTCCGAACCGCGTCTCGCCTGGGCCTATCAGCGCCGCAGCCGGACGGTCCCCTGCCTGCCTGCGCGCATGATGATCGATCCCTGCAACCGGTGCAACCTGAAATGCCCGCTGTGCCCGACAGGCAGGCGCATCCCGGGGATCACGCCGGTTCACATGCCGTTCGAGCAGTTCGAACATATCGTGAATCTGAATCCCAGATTGAAAATGATCGACCTGTTCAACCTCGGCGAGCCGTTTCTCAACAAGGATATTTTTCGCATGACGGCATACTGCGGCCTCAGGGGCATACGGACCGGCATCCACACCAACCTGTCCGCGTTCGACGAGGAATTCGTCGAGCGGATCATCGAAAATCCGCCCACACGGCTGCACCTGTCCATAGACGGCGCGCGCCAGGAAACCTACGAGATCTACCGGCAGAACGGTGATTTCAACCGTGTCCGGAATAACATGGAACGACTCAGCACGCGCATCCGGGAAAAGGGAAAAGGCCCGGTCGTGGAATGGGCCTTCCTGTATCACAAGCACAATCACCAGGATCTTCAGGAAGCGGAGGCCTGGGCGCGACGGCTCGGTTTTAAATTCTTCGCCCGTCCGCTTGTCGTTCCCCAGGCCCTGATCCCCGACTGGCACAATGAGGAGACGTCGAAAAAAGAGCCCGTCTCCTTCAAGGCGGACGTCGTCTGCCCGCATCTCTGGCTGCAGATGACGGTACGGCCGAACGGTGCGCCGGCGTTCTGCTGCTTCGGTTACCTGGATAAGGACGACCTGGCGGAGCCGCTCTCGAGCCTCTCCTCGCCCGGTCAGCTGCTGGAGCTGTGGAATTCAAGCGTTTTCCGCCGCGCCAGGCATTGTTTCGACAAAAAGGCGGTTTACCGGGAGATCCCGGACCCGATCCTGTGCGAAATCTGCACGAATTATCCCCGCACGGGCGGGCTGGACCCCAACGTTCACCCCTACGAAACGCCTTTCCGGGAGTGGATCAACGACCCGGTTGATCCCGTTAAAAAATAATGCATGGGCGGGATCCTGCGCCGCCCATGCATCCATGACCATCAAAAGGGCGCGGCATGCCGCGCCCCTCTTCTTTCATCATCACCCGGTATCAAATCCTATTCGGTCTCGACGGACAATTCCCCGAGTCCCGGGGTGATCCGGCAGGAAAATTTCACTTCCGCCTGATCATAGTTGTCCGAAAACCAACGGTTCCCCCGCCTGGACAGTCTCGGAGAAACATCCTTGGCGGACATGAAGGATGTCAATCCCCCCACACTGACGCGCGTCCCGATTTCTTCAGGCAGTCGGACGCAGGCCGAACCGATGTCCAGGTCCACGCGCGCGAGAGATCCGGTTACGAGGTCCCCCGTGAAATCGGCCTCCAGTTCCCCGATGCCCGAATTGATGTCCGCCTTCTGGAATCGGGCGTTGCCGAGCCGGATCAGCCTGCATTCGCCGATCCGGTGATGGATCTCCATCCATTTCATGACGACTGGATTGGGCTCCTGGAATTCAACCTCTGACTCTCCGGCCCAGACGCTCAACCGGAAATCGATCAGACGAAGCCCCCCCAGCTTGAATCTCGCTTCTCCGGCCTTGAGCCTGGTCTTGAACTGAAGGTCCGCGTCCGCCGGGAGCAGAAGAATCACGGATGAATGGGTTTCCTCGTCGTATTTCGAGAAATGATGCCAGTTCTTCGCCTGCACGCGTATTTTCATCCGGTTCTTTTCCGCATCCCAGTTGATTTTCGTCCTGAATTTTTCCTGATCGCATTCCACATGCACGCTGCCCGCCTGCCCGGGCTCCGCCTTCTCGACGCGTATCTCACCGGCATCCACGTCCAGAAGCACGGAACAGATCCCCTGGCCCGGCCGGAACACCTCTTGCTGAACCTCCAGCCCGTCGGAGGCATATCCGCCTGGCATCCAGGCGGCGGCCAGAATCACAATACCTGCAAATAGTCTGTTCATCACGATATTCCTCCTATCCGGATCCGATCCCTCTTTCAAGCATACGGGAAATAACTCAGAAGGTTTTTGCCAGACGCAGGGCAATCACAAAGGGCTTTTTGCCCGTGTCCGTCCTGCGGGCCAGTTCGATGCGGAAATCCTCGTCCGCATTGGTCAAAGCAATGCCGACATCCGTGAAGAGATCCGAAGCCTCGATGCCGCTGAAACCTTCGTAGAATTCCTTCTCAGCAGCGGCCTGTCCGATCCAGCCCGAATCACAGAACAGGATCAGATGAAAAAAATCCAGAAAACCGGCGAGACCCTCCGGCAGGCTGCTCTGCCCGAGCCTGTACTCCACCTGTCCGAGCAGCATGCGGTTAGCGCCGGCCGAAAACGGGCCTGCCGGAAGCGTCTTGTAGGGGTAGGCCCTCAGGGTGCCGATCCCGCCGAGTTGAAAGGACCGCTGCCAGGGCAGCAGACCCTTGGAGGAACCGGCCCGGATCCGCAGCGAGAGGCCGTCCTCGAAACCCAGGGGCTGGTACCTGCGTATGTCGAAGATGAACCGGTCGTACGTGAAATCGCTTTTCATTTCATCCCCGGCATGCTCCCCTTCCAAAGTGACGAACCATCCCTGAAAGGGACGCTTCCGGCTGTCCCGGCTGTCCAGGACCAGGCCGCCGGACATGGACCTGATCTCGCCTTCATCCATTTCGGGATTGTCCCGGAAGCGCTTCTTGCCCCCGAACAGAGACCAGTTTGTGTTTTTCTTCACTGGAGACCATTCGTCAACATTGTAGCGTGCCTCCAGGATCAGATGCCTTCCGAATCCCTGGCTGACGTATGCGGAAGCGCCCTCGCTGAAGTAAAAATCATGAAAATCCTCCTTGATCAGCCAGGCGGCCATGGAATTTTCGAACTCGGACAGAAACCATCTGTCCTGGGTATCCATCGAACGGTGGACCTCCGCGCCCAGCGCAAACCGGAAGGACTCGAAAAAACCCTTCTCGATGCCGGCCCGGTATTCGAATTCCTTTGCGGAAAAGGCATAACCCGCGGATCCGTAAACGAATGTCTTTTCCGGATACCTTTCAATCAGGCGGCTGCGCTCCGCCTTGACTCCGGCATACAGGCCTTCCACACGGTTGTAGCGCATGTCCAGGGCTGCGATATTATCGCTCCAGTCATTTTCATCCTCCCAGTCGTCATCCCAATCCCCGCTGTGCGGGAACCGGCTCATGTGACGCTTGAAAAATGAGTCGCGATCTTTGGCCTTGTCCCCGTCTCCTCCAAAGGCGGATATGGACAGGACCATTGAAAGGCAGATGAAAGCCATGCCTCCGGTCAGAAAAATGCGGCATATCCGGTTTTCAGATTTCATATCATCCTCCTTTATATAAATACATCATCCACACCCAGGTACAGGCAAGAGACATGCCAGGGAATAAATTACGAATTACGAATTAAGAAATACGAATTAAAGGATTAAATAATAATTGTTTAAGAGAAGGATTAAAAAGAGTCAGATTAAAAGGGAAGAATGATTCTATGACGAACCGGCACAGGCTGAATGTCTATTTGTGCTTTTCCGGCACAGTCTTTAAAATGCCGAATGCCTTGAGCTTGCGGTGCAGGAATGCCCGGTCCATGCCGAGATCCCTTGCCAGCTGCGAAACATTGCCGGCCGTGCGTTTGTATCCTTCAGCCAGCAGCTTTTTTTCAAATGCCTGCATGGCGTCCTTGAATCTGACAGAGAGCACATTCTCCGGGGCTTGCCCCGGGGAATGCGAGCGAATCCAAAAGCCTTTTTCCTGACGGATCGAAGATTCCCCGCCGCTTGCTGCGGGGAGCTTCAACCCGGACGCCGGTCCGGCTGTTCCGGATTCCGGTGCGGGCGCTTCGGTTTTTCCCCTGACATCGGACAAAAGAGGCATGATGAATGCCGGTCCAATGACCGGGCCGTCGCTCAGAATCACCAGCCGCTCGATCAGATTCTTCAATTCCCGCACGTTCCCGCTCCACGGGTGATCCTGCAGGAGCGCGAGCGCCGCCTTGTCAAAAGAAATCCCCTTGCCCATTTTTTCGCAGAAGCGCGACAGGAAAAACCGGGAGAGCAGCGGGATATCCTCCCGTCTCTCCCTGAGCGGGGGCACGCGCACAGGCATGACCGCAAGCCTGTGGTACAGATCCTCGCGGAAACGGCCGGCCGCCATTTCGGAATCCAGCGTCTTGTTCGTGGCCGCGATGATGCGCACATCGAAAGAGTAAGGCCGGCGGCCTCCCACACGGACAGCCTCGCTCTCCTCCAGCACGCGCAGCAGCTTGGCCTGTGTGTCCGGCGCCATGTCGCCGACTTCATCCAGAAACAGGGTGCCGTGATTGGCGATTTCGAAAAGACCGGGCCTGGATACCGTGGCGCCGGTAAAGGCGCCTTTTTCATGCCCGAACAGCTCGGCCTCCACAAGCTCCCTGGAAATGGCTGCACAGTTGAGGCTGACAAAAGGGAAGCCGTGCCGGGCGCCGAGACGATGAATCGCCCTTGCCACGAGTTCCTTACCGGTGCCGTTTTCGCCGTAGATAAGGACACGGCTTTCCGTTGCCGCCACCCTGCGGATCAGGGATTTCAATTCCCTCATGCTCCCGGATTCGCCGATCAGGTCCATATGCCTGTCCGCCTGTTCCTGCAGGAAGGCCACCTTTTCCTCCAGCCTTTTCTGCCCGTCGATATTCCGGAGTTCCATGAGCAGCTGGTCCGGGTTCAGGGGTTTCTCGAAAAAATTTCTGGCGCCCAGACGTGTGGCTTCGACCGCGAGGGCGATCGTGGTTTCGCCGGACATCATCAGGACCGGCAGTCCGGGCCAGCGACCGCGTACGGTTTTAAGCAGGTCCGTGCCGCTGTTGTCCGGAAGAAGCACGTCCAAGATCAGGACATCGAACAGCCGGCTTCCGAGCAGGGCGAGCCCCTCTGCGCCCGAACCTGCGGTCTCCACCGCATATCCTTTATCCCCGAAAAGGCCGGCCAGCGCTTCCCGGATCTTCGGATCATCATCAATCACCAGAATGTTCATTCGCCTCCCTCCACCATGGACCTGATTCTTACGGCATTGTCCGGCGTGGCGCGGAACCGGATGCTGACCCGCCCGTCATGGAACGCGGTTTCGAGAACGGAGGCCAGGCCGTGGATTTTCGCCATTGTCCTGAAGCGGTCCTGCGGCATCTCGACGCTGTCTTCGACTTCGGCCTTCTTCAGCT
>JAFGEX010000098.1 GCA_016931355.1 bacterium | reverse complement strand
GCCATTGCCCAGGACGGCCAGGACAGTGCCGTTTCAGGCCAGACCTCCATGTTCGGCGATGAAACCGGAGGCGCGGTGTTGGCCTATCCTGCTTTGCCGGCGATACCGGAATGGCCTCCTGCCGAGATCCTGAGAAATGAGAAGGAACTGGTCGGAATCTATATTTCCGGCCATCCGCTCGAAAAGTACCGGGATGACGTGCAGGCCTTTTCAAAGCCCCCGATCGCCGAGATGGACCAGGTTTTGCCCGGCCAGGCGGTACGGGTTTGCGGCATTGTGACCGAAGTGCAGACACGGCTGGATAAGAAGGACAAACTCTATGCCCGTTTCACCGTGGAGGATTTTACCGGATCCGTTCAGGCCATCGCTTTTTCGGATTTCTATGAAAAGTTCAAGTCCCTGATCGCAGTGGACAAACTGGTCGTGCTGAACGCAAAGGCGGACCGCCGGGAGGAGAGGAACACCGTCACCCTGATCGTATCGGAAATACTCCCCCTGTCCGATGCGAGGGCCAAATACGCCAAAAGGGTTTTCATACGCGTCGATCCTGCGGAATCCGCTGATGCCGGTCTGGACCGCATGAAGGCTGTGCTTCAAAAATACCCGGGGAATATCCCCGTTTATTTCCGGGTTCCCTGCGCTTCCGGGAGGGACATGAATCTCCGGTCCAACAAATTCCGTGTGAATCCCGTTCAGGAGCTGATCGAGGAGCTGCGCGGATTGGTTGAACCTGAAAAGGTCTGCATTGATGGGTAAGCGGCCGGCGGATCCCGAGAACAAAACGCCTGCTGCGCCCGCAGCCGGCGCGGCGGATGGATGGGCCCGTTTCCGTCAGGCGCTGAAAAGCCGCGTGATTCTTGCGGACGGCGCGATGGGCACCCTGATCTACCAGCGCGGCGTCTTCATCGACAAGTGCTACGACGAGCTCAATCTCT
Organism: bacterium; assembly: GCA_016931355.1. GTDB lineage: Bacteria > Zhuqueibacterota > QNDG01 > QNDG01 > JABMRT01 > JAFGEX01. Next base: position 2,526 of record JAFGEX010000098.1, on the reverse strand, counting down.
CCAATCCGGAATTGATCAGAAGCATCCATGACCAGTATGCGGAGGCCGGAGCCGAACTGCTGGAAACCAACACATTCGGGGCCAACCGCTACAAGCTGCAGAGGCACAATCTCGCGCAGAATCTCGCCTTGATCAACAGGGAGGGAGCACGGATTGCGCGAGAGAGTGCGGGTTCCCTTTTTGTGGCAGGATCCATGGGGCCTCTCGGGCAGGAACGGGTCACCTGGGGGGACCAATCCGAAAAGGAGGCGAGGGAGGCCTTCAGGGAACAGGCGGCTGCGCTGATCGAAGGCGGCGTGGATTGCATCATCCTCGAGACCTTTCACGATTTGAACGAACTGCTGCAGGCGGTGCGGGCCGTACGGTCGGAATCCGCCGTTCCGGTGATTGCGCTCATGACCGCTCAGGAGGACGGCCGCACGCTTTACGGCGTGGAAGTCGAAGAAATCGCCCGGACGCTTTCGGGAGAGGCGGTTGAAGCGCTGGGGTTGAACTGTGCGGTCGGGCCGAAACTCATGCTGGATTTTCTGGAGCGGATGATGCCCGCATCCTCCCTCCCCGTGGCGGTCATGGCCAATGCCGGAAAGCCCCAGATGGTGGACGGACGGACTTTTTACATGTCCACCTCAGATTATTTCGGCGTGTATGCCAAGCGGTTCATCGAAGCCGGCGCGAGGATCATCGGCGGATGCTGCGGGACCACGCCCGACCATATCCGGAAAATGGCCGTTGCAGTGACTCAAAAAACGACCCGGTCTTCCGCCACCATCCCTTCGGTGAAATCCGGGCCCCAGGCGGAAAATCTGCCTGAGCCCGTGCCTGTGGAGAAAAAATCCGGGATTTCCGGGAAACTGACATGCGGCCGTTTCGTCCGCCTGGTCGAGATGGTCTCGCCCCGGGGCAAGGACATCTCGAAGCACCTGGAAGGCGCCCGGCTGCTGCAGGAGGCGGACATAGACGGGATCAATATCCCGGACGGACCCCGGGCCTCCGCGCGTTTGAACGGGCTCGCGCTGGCCGTCAAGCTTCAAGAGAAAATCGGCATCGAAACGGTGCTTCACTACACCTGCAGGGACCGAAACCTGCTCGGCATGCAGTCCGATCTTCTGGGAGCGTCCCTGCTCGGCATCCGGAACATTCTCGCCGTGACCGGGGATCCTCCCATCATGGGCGATTATCCGGATGCAACGGCCGTATTCGACATCGATTCTGTGGGCCTCTCCCGGCTGCTCTCCCGGTTGAACCGCGGTTTGGATATCGGTGGCAAGCCCATCGGCGAACCGACAGCCTTCCTCATCGGAGTGGGGGTGGATCCGAGCAGCGTCAACACGGGCCGGGAAATCGAGAGGCTGCGCCTGAAATGCGAAGCGGGCGCGGAATTCGCCGTTACACAGCCTGTGTTTGATTTTGCCACACTCGAGGCCTTCATGGACAAGGCCGGCCCCTTGCCCCTCCATTGGATAGCCGGTGTATGGCCCCTGGTGAGCCTCCGGAACGCCGAATTTATGAAGAACGAGGTCCCGGGTGTGCATGTGCCTGACGAACTCATCCGGCGCATCAGCCGGTTCGAGGGCAAGGAAGATCAGCTCAAGGCAGGCATTGAAATTGCGGTTGAAATGGCGGGCAGGGTGCGGAAGCAAACCGCCGGCATCCAGGTCAGCGCGCCTTTCGGGAGGTACAGCCTCGCGCTGGAAATTCTGTGCGCCGGTTAATTTCTTCTTGGGAAATGATCCATGATCTTTTGCAGCCTCAGCCATCGTCCATTTTTGACTGGACGGATTGTGAGCGGAGCGGCTTTCTCAAAACCGGCGGGTTCCGGACCGTGCGCGGATTCGCAGGCGGGCATCATTGATGCACCTGAACATCAGCCTGCAGGCGAGGCGTATCCCCTTGAAACCTGCAGCATGCACAAACCTTTCAACATCCTGACGGAAGAATGAGAAAAATTCCAACATCGTGTCTGTTGTTCATTCTGCTGCCCTGCATGGGTCAGGGTGCCAGCGGCATTCAGTTCCGGCATTTGAATATCGGAGACGGCCTCTCCCAGAATACGGTGAGTTGCATCCTTCAGGACAGGGAAGGATTCATGTGGTTCGGTACTGAGGACGGGCTTAACCGTTACGACGGCGGCCGGTTCGAAGTGTTCCGTCCGGACCCCTCTGATCCAAAGAGCCTTTCGGACGGTTTCATCCAATGCCTGGCTGAGGATTTAGAGGGCAGGATATGGATCGGGACGAGCGCCGGTTTGAACGTCTATGATCAAACAGCAGGCTGTTTCCACCGGTTGCTCCAGGAGCCGGACGATCCTTACTCCCTTGATCATGATTCGGTCACGGCCTTATACCTGGACAGGGCCGGTGATTTATGGATCGGCACGGCAGCGGGTCTCAACCGTCTGATTTCAGTGGATGATTCCTCCGGATTCTCCGTCCGTTTTCAATCGTACCGGCCTGCTTCAGGCGATGAGGCCGCTCCGTCCGGGAGTCGAATTTTCTCCATCACAGGGGATGCCTCCGGCAGGCTGTG
>JAFGEX010000009.1 GCA_016931355.1 bacterium | reverse complement strand
GCCGGCACCACCACCGTGGCGGCCAACGTGTCTGCGGCATTGGCCCGACATGCCGGCGTGAACGTGGCCATTCTGGACCTGAATTTTCAATTCGGCGACATTGCACTGCAGATGAACGTCAAGAACCGTTATTCCATCCTGGACATGATCGGCCGCATTGACCAGGTCGATGCCCGGGTTCTCAAGGATACGCTTTTAAGAAACGCTCAGAACATCACGCTTCTGTCCGGCCCATCCAGGATAGAGGATGCGGAGCATATCGATTGCGGGCATCTGGACCAGATCCTTTCCCTTTTCCGCCATGTCTTCGAGTTCATCCTGATCGATACGAATCATGTGCTCAATGACATCACCATCAAGGCGCTGGACGAGTCGGATCATGTCCTGGTCGTTGCAGCGCCGGATGTGCCCACGATCTGCAACACGACCCGGTGCCTCGACCTTTTCAAGAAAATGGGATACGACCGGGAAAAGGTGCTGCTGGTGCTCAACCGGTTTAACCGGCTGGGGGAGATCGACAATTCCGCCATGGAAAAACTGCTGGAATATCCGGTGTTTTGGAGGCTTCCGAACCACGAGGACGCCGGCATGGCGGCCTGTCTGAACAAAGGGATCCCGATATTGAGAATGGCGCCGCGCTCCAAACTCAGTGAGAGTTTCATCAGGATGAGCGAGCATTTGAACGGGACCACGGCGCCGCCGGATAAAAAGAGGAAAAAGCAGAAAAGACAGCGTTTTCTTAAGAAACTCATTCCATGATCGGAACTCAGAAATGGGACTGCTCAAAAGACTTCAGGTGGAACCGTCCTCGCTGACACGAATGGCCGAATCCCGGGTGCAGATCACCAGCGTAAACAGGAGCCGCGTGGCGTCTGCCCAGGTCCGGAACGGTGTTTCCAGCCAGCACGGATACCAGGAATTGAAGGAAAAGATTCACCGCAGGCTGATCGACAAACTGGACCTGACGATTCTGGAGACCATCCCCAAGGAGGCTCTGACCGCCCAGGTGCGGGAAGTCATCGGCGATCTGCTCTCCGAGGACGGCGACTTGGCGCCGGACATCAGCCGCGAAAAGCTGACCGAGGAAATCCTGCATGAAACCTTCGGGCTGGGTCCCCTGGAACCCCTGCTCAACGATCCCACGGTTTCGGACATTCTGGTGAACACGCACAAACAGGTTTACGTGGAGCGGTTCGGCAAGCTGGAGCTGTCCAATACGGTGTTCAAGGACGACGTCCACCTGCTCAATATCATCGACCGGATCGTCTCCAAGATCGGACGGCGCGTGGATGAATGCAGCCCGATGGTGGACGCCCGGCTTGCGGACGGATCCAGGGTCAACGCCATCATCCCGCCGCTGGCCATCGACGGACCCTCCCTTTCCATACGGAAATTCGGCGTGAACCGCATATCCGTGGACGACCTCATGCGGCTCGAGACGCTGACGGAACCGATTTCCAGGCTGCTCCACGCGGCGGTCCGTTCGCGGCTCAATATCCTGGTGTCCGGCGGCACGGGCTCGGGTAAAACGACCCTGCTGAACATCCTGTCCGGATTCATCCCGACGAACGAGCGCATCGTGACCATCGAGGACGCGGCCGAGCTGCAGCTCCGGCAGGAGCATGTGGTCCGGCTCGAGACAAGGCCGCCGAACATCGAGGGCAAGGGCGTTGTGACGCAGCGGGACCTGGTCCGGAATGCGCTGCGGATGCGGCCGGACCGGATCATCGTCGGCGAGGTGCGCGGTGCTGAGGCGCTGGACATGCTCCAGGCCATGAATACCGGGCATGACGGCTCCCTGACCACGCTTCACGCCAATTCCACCCGGGATTCGCTGCGCCGTCTCGAAACCATGATCCTCATGGCGGGCAACAATTTGACCGAGAAGGCCATGCGCGAGCAGATCAGCTCCGCCATCAACCTCGTCATCCAGATCGCCAGGCTCAGCGACGGTTCGAGGAAACTGATGAAAGTGTCCGAAATCACGGGCATGGAAGGCGACACCATTTCACTGCAGGATATTTTCGTGTTTGAAAAAATGGGCGTGCGCGAAGACGGCAGGGTGCTCGGGGGATTCCGCACCCTCGGCCTGAGGCCGAAATTCGCGGAACAGCTTCTCGCTTCCGGAATCGATCTGCCTCCGGACGTCTTCGAACCGAAACTCGAGATCCTGGTGCAGAAGGAGGAGCCTGCGCCATGATGCTCGGACTGTTCGCGCTTTTTCTCGGCCTTTTCGGCCTTTTCAGCGGCTCTCTCTGGTTTTTTTACAAGCGGTCCCGCCAGGAATCCCAACTGGTCCGGCGAGTGGAAGCCCTGTCCCGGAGCATGAATGCCGCCAGCAAGGGATCCGTCCCCTTTGTGGTCCTGGACGACCATCTCAGCAAAATCCCGCTTCTGGACCGGGCGCTTGAAAACCTCGATGTGTCGAGGAGCCTGAGCCGCCTGCTCGACCAGGCCGGTTCCTCGACCAAGGTCGGCCATCTGGTGCTGCAGATGCTGGTCATGGCAGGCCTGGGCTTTCTGGCAGGCGCCGCCCTGCGCGCGAATATCCTGAAATGGATCCTGATGCTGATGTGCGGGGCCGTTCCGCTGATCCGGGTGCATCTGCAGCGGGCCCGGAGGCTCAAGGCTTTCATCCGGGCTTTTCCGGACACGCTGGACATGATGACCAGCGCCATCAAGGCCGGGCATGCGTTCAACCAGGCCATGCAGCTGGTCGGAGATGAAGCCCCGTATCCGATCGGGATTGAATTCAAGCGCACCTTCGAACAGTACAACCTGGGGATCAACCTGCGGGAGGCCCTGCTGAATCTGACGACGCGGGTGGACAGCCTGGATTTAAAGCTGTTCGTCACAGCCATCCTGCTGCAGCGGGAGACAGGCGGGAACCTCGCGGAAATCCTGGAAAAAATCAGCTATACGATACGGGAACGGTTCAAGCTGATCGGTCAGATCAAGACCTACACGGCCCAGGGCCGGATGTCCGCGTGGATTGTGGGTACGCTCCCCGCTGTTTTTGTGCTGGCCATCTCGGTTCTCAACCCGGCATACCTGGAACCGTTGCTCCAGGAGAAGCTGGGCCATCTGATGATCGGTTTCTCCGCCTTTTTACAGATCGCCGGTCTTCTTTTCATCCGGAGGATCGTGCGGATCAAGTACCAGTAGGATCTGCCATGACGATTTATCTTCTGCTGTCCTCGGTTTTCTTCGGCTTTTTTCTGCTGATGGTGACGGCGGCCGCTGCACTGGGCAGAAAACGGCATCCGGTCGTGGAGCGGGTAAACGTCCTTCGCCGCCAGGGCTCCCCTATCGCTGCGCTGCAGAAAACGGAACGCTTTTCCAGGAGCAAGGACCGGATGGTCGGCACTGCATCGGAATTTTTAAAGGAAATGGGTTTTTTCGCCAGGCCGGAACAGGTGTCCTCCTCCCGGATGCGCAGCGCGCTGATCTACGCCGGGATTCACGGGGAGGACAGCGTGAAAATTTTTGCAGGCATTAAAATGGTCTGCGCAGCATCCTTTTTCCTTGTGTTTCTGCTGCTGGGCCTTTTCGCGGGCCGGCCCTTTCCGGTGGTTCTGATGCTGTCCCTGTTCGTCTCCTTCGGCGGTTTCATCCTGCCGGATGTGATCCTGAACTCCAGGATCAGGAGACGCCAGGAGCAGATCGCAGCGAGTTTCCCGGACGCCATTGATCTTCTCGTGATCAGCGTGGAGGCAGGGCTGGGACTGAACGCCGCTCTTTTGCGTGTGGGGGCCGACCTTTCCGTGCGCTGCAAGCCCATTGCCGAGGAGTTTGCGCGCGTCAACCAGGATCTGCGAACAGGCGTGTCCAGGGAAAAAGCGCTCAGGAATCTGAGTGAAAGGAACAGGGTGGAGGATTTACGGATTTTCATCAGTGCGCTCATTTTGGCGGACCGGCTGGGCACCAGCATAGCCGATACCCTGCGGGCGCAGGCGGATTCTCTCCGGACCCGCATCCGCCAAAAGGCGGAAGAGCAGGCCGCGAGAGCGGGAATCAAGATGCTGTTCCCCCTGGTCTTCTTCATCCTGCCTGCGCTGATCATTATCCTGATGGGACCGGCGATGATCTCGCTGATCAATACATTCAGGCGCTGAATGCCGTCAGGCAAGGAAACGGAATACCGACATGGCAATATGGAACATGACCAAGGAAAAGGCCTGCCTGATCAGGATACATGTGGCCTCCGGTTTTTTTCCGCGCCTCATCGGGCTGCTGGGGACGGTCCGTCCGGACCGCAAATGGGCCCTGCTCATCAATCCATGCAACGGCATCCATACCATCGGCATGCGTTACCCGATCGATGTTCTGTTCCTGGACCGGGACGGCCGCGTTCTGGAGAAGGTCGAATCGCTGAAACCGAACCGCTGGCACAAGCCCGCCCTGCTGTCCGCATCCGTTCTGGAACTTGTCGCAGGCGAAGCGAGGCTGATGGGCATCGAGGAGGGGGATCTGCTCCGCATTCTGCCTGATCAGGTGCATCAGCCCGGATTTTCGGCTCTCGGAAACCTGTTGCAAAAGCCGCTGGATGTGCTGATCGCGTTCCTCTGGGCGAGATTCGTCTATACGGCATCCATCCGGTACACCGGAGACGGGCAATGGATGAATCTCGGCATTCTGGTGCATAACACCCTGCTGGCGTTCTTTTTCCTGACCAGGCGAAGAACCATCGAGACCACCTCACGGCCTCTGGATTGGGGTGTCCCCCTGCTCACGCTCGGCGCCACCCTCATGCTGAGGCCGTCTCCGGCCTCCGGTTCCCTGCCTGAAGTCGTGTCCGCCATCCTGCAGGCTGCAGGCATGACCGGCATTATCCTTTCCCTGATCAGCCTCGGCAACAGCTTCGGTATTGTTCCTGCGAACCGGACGATTGTGCGGAAAGGGGCTTATCGGCTGGTGCGCCATCCCATGTACACCAGTGAAATTATTTTTTATACCGGTTTTCTCTCCGGCAATCCTTCTCCCCGAAACATTTTTCTGGTGCTCGGTATTCTTGCGGGCCAGTTGTGGAGGGCCCTGCTCGAGGAACGCCTCCTTTGTCATGATCCCGATTACCGGACCTACGGAGAGTCGGTCCGGCACCGGTTCATCCCGGGATTGTTCTGATCCGTTTTCTTCCCTCCTTCAAAGCTTCATGGTTAAAAGCGAATCCTGGTTTCGCGGGCTGTTCTGCCCGGCCTACGCCATGTGCAGAACCATGGGACGTATCGCTGCATAGCGGTTTTGTACCTGTATCGAGGCTGATGAACAGGATTGGATTCCAGATGCCGGTTCGTCCGGGCAGGGGAGGATTAAAAAAAGGGCAGTACCTTTAGGAATTCAACTCTGGCGGGAGTTTTGATCCTATCACGGGGTCGTGAAGGTACTGCCCCTTGTAATTCTATTTTTATTTGATATTACATTTTGCAAATTATATGCCAGGTGCTGAGAATTCGCATCAGCAGTTGATTTACAACTTCAGCAAATCATGGACACAATATTTTAATTACTTAATTCACAGTAGTTTAAATATCATGAATATCATAACAAACAGCCCCTTGCGGGGCAGAAAAGCGATGCATATTGAAATATTCTGTTTACAAACTGCAATTTCATTCCAGGCCCTGTTTGCGTTGTCAGGCTCCGGATTTCAGCCGGTGAAATCGGTTCCGAAGCAATTGAAACACCCTGTCGCAAGCTGCCAGGGAATGCGCTCGCTATCAGATTCAAAAGGCCCCCGGCAACAGACCGCCCGGGGTGCCTCAAACAAAAAAGGGAAAACGGATCAGGATCAATGCTGAACCGGCACCTGCAGTTCAACCTTCCAGTCGTTTCCGGACAGCCGTTCCCGGAACACTTTTCTGGGCAGCCCCACGGCCTTATACCCGTTCATGATGTAATTCAGTATATAGCTTACCCAAAACGGGATGGGAATTTCCAGGTGGTTACCCTCATAATAAACACAGGCCCAATCCCTTCCATGCATCCAATTGATCCGAAAGGGATCATCGACCTTCACCTCGCCCCGTATGGGCACGCCCGCGTCCCATATCATGTCTTCGACAGGAGTCACCTCCGGATTGGTGTGGTACTGTATGAAATAATCCCCCAAAATTTCCATCTTGTTTTTCTTCACAAACTTTTTCAATTCCTCAATGGCTTCATCCTCAAGGGTTTTGGCCCCTCTGCGCGGCAATATCAACTCATGGCGCTCCCTTTCCGTTCTGTTGAAGACATGGACTTCAGGATAAGGATCGTCCAGTTTCAGGATGGGCGCCTCGATGACCAGGCCGGTGATCCTTTTGCCCGGCTCGAACAAACCGTTCGTCCATATCATGGTGTTGGGGGAAAGCGAACGGTAGTCGTTGTGGTACATCCAGGCCGCCAGCTTCATGTTCAGGGCCTTTTCATCCATGCCGTCCGTGTACCGGATGGTGATCACATTGCGCGAAGGAATCCGCACCACCTGGAAGGGTTTCTTCACGGCCACGGAGTCCGGCAGGCGGTAGCCGGCTTCCCATTTGATTTCAAATTCCGGAATCATGGCAGCATCGTCGTACTGCCAGGTGAGGGGAGGGCCGGCCGCCTGAATACCGGAGGCCTGCATGTAATTCCGGAGTTTTTCGAAAACGGCCGGCATCTGTGTCATGGCGCCCATGACGGGCAGTTGGATGGCCCAGTAAGGTTCACGGGGCTCGATCGTGACCATCGGCCTGGGTTCGGCGGGCTGGATGATCTGTCTGAAAAAGTTGGACAGTTTATCCCCGAAACCGGATTGTGAAGAATCGGCCTGCCCGCCGGTTGCGCCGGGGATCATTGCGTCTGTTTCAGGCGCATCGGATTTGACCGGGCGAATAAGGTCCGGGCTGTCTGGGGCGGGCGATTCAGCCCAGCCGGCCATGGCCTTTCCGAATGCTTCCGCGTCCTCAGCCAATCTCCCGGTAGATTTTACGGGGATGAAAAATTCCGAACGCTTCACTTCCGTCCCCTCTTTGACAGGATCGTCGAGCCAGGCCTGGCCGGCGGATCCGTTCATGAGATATCCCATCGTCAGAGTCTGGAGTATCATGGGCATGTAGGGGTATTCGGTTTCCAGCGGGTACGGAAAGTCTGCGACGGCCAGGCTGTCGGCCGGCATGCGTCGCAGCTCGAACGGGGGTTCGGCATGGAATGCCGGACCCGGATCCGCGGACAGTTCGCATCCCATCTCCCATCTGGATTGTCCGGGCGGGATTGTCGATGGATCGCTGTAGAAAAGGAAGAACCATTGATCCGTTGCCGGCAGCCTGTTTTTCCGGATGTATTGCTTCAGGACGTTCCGTGTCCCGGTGTCCTGTGAAAAGGGGCCGATTCCAGTCATCACGATGGCCGGCGTTTCAACCGTCCCGGCGATGCGGATGTCCAGACCTGGGTAGCCTGCATCAGGATCGAATGCCTGCATCTGCATTTCAGTCTCGGTCCAGAAAGGCACGGATTTATCGTCTGTCCTGTAGATTTCCACGGCAGGCGGAAATGCAGGAATCCAGCCCAGGTCTGAAACACGTTGCGCAAAGGCCTGCCAGGTCTTTTCGTCCGGCAGGATCCCGCGCAGGGTTGCGGCGGCCATCTGAAGTCGCGGCAGGCGGTTGATTTCCAAAGGCGGTTTAACCCGTTCGTCTTTCTTCACCGGACATCCCACTTCCCAGATGGCCTGGGCGAGCGGCGTTTTCTCAGCATCCGACCAGATTCTGAAGAAGAAATCACCCTGCGGGGAGATCCCCTGTATTTTCAGCAGGTCCTTCAACTCCGACAGGGCGGATTCGGTCAGCAGATCCGGATGGCCGGATTTCGGAAGGATGACCACGGTCGCAGGCTCCGTCTGTTTCAGGCTGATTTGAAAATCGGGGATTCCCGGTCCTGCCGCTTTGTCTGCGGAATGATTGCCGCCTGCAAAACCTGCCGTTCCTTTCATCCCCGTTTCTTCCAGGCCGGACATGGGGATGACCGAGGCTGCCAGGGCCAGGCCCGATAACAGGGAGAGGACGGGAATCCACCTGCGGTGCTTCCCGATGTCTTTCTCGAGCCATTTCAGGCGCGTGACCAGGCGGAAAGGCTCCTCGAACACGCCCAGAAGCCCCAGGCCCGGCTCCACATTCTCGGTCAGAAGCGCGCGGGCCGTGTTGAGCAGGGTCTGCCTGTAAGCCTTTGTTTTTTCTCCCAGGATGCCTGCCACACTGAGGTCGCAGCAGATTTCGCGCACATGCTTGGTCTGGCGCCGCGTCCAGATGAGAAGCGGATTGAACCAGTACGCCACATGCAGGATCAGGTACAGGCCGTTCAGCCAGAGATCCCCGCGCTTCAGATGACAGAGTTCGTGCAGGAGCACGTGTTCCGCCTCTTCCCGGGAGAGTTTATCCAGATAACCGGACGGGAGGAGCAGCACGGGCCGGAACATGCCGTAAACTGCCGGCGTGACCGCCTCCCCGGCGAATACGACGGCCGGGATGCGGCCCAGGCCCAGGGAATCCGCAGTTTGAACCAGAAGTTTGTGGAACCATTCAGGGATCTGCCTGTCCCTCTGGCGGTTGTGCCAGGCGCGCAGTCTGGCCATTTTCAGGATCAGAAGGAGGGAAAAGACCAGTATTCCGGCTATCCACGCAAAAAAGATCCAGGCTTTCAGGCTCAGGGGCGGGATCCGGCGCGTTTGGTCCTGAACCGGATTTTGTTCTGCGACGGCCGGGCCGGAACTCCCGCCGGACTGCTCTTCACGGCCCGCAGCAGTCGGCTCCGGCCGTGACGGGACGGGCCTGGTGGGAAGGGATTCCGCGCGCCAGACTGTCCAGGATCGCTTTGCGAACGGTTGAATCCTGGAGATCACGCTGACCGGCGAACCCCAGGATGGCGGGATCATCAGTTTCACGAGCACGAGCAGCCATATCGCGTAGCGCACCTGCGGCCATGCCCATTTCCGTATGGTTGCATCAATGAGGCTGATGATCAGGACCAGAAGGCCGACCTGCCAGAACATGGGCGACATCCAGTTCCACCAGACGCTTGCTGTTTGATTGATCCAGGCATTCATGTCTTTTTCCCTTTCCGTTCCGATTCCCGCAGCATGCGGATCAATTCCTCCCGTTCCTTTCTGGAAAGCTTGCGCTCCTCGATCAGAAAATTCATGAGCGGCGCGACCGTGCCGTCCAGGACCCGGTCGAAAACAGTTTCGAGCGCGCTCTTCCTGGCGCTCGACTGGTCCACCAGCGGCATGTACCAGCTCGTGTTCCCGCGTTTTTCCTCGCCCACCACCCCCTTGGCTGCCAGGCGCGTCAGCATGGTCTTGACCGTGGTGTATGCCCAGCCGTTGTCGGTTTCCATCTGGCCAATGATCTCCCGCGCCGTGGCCGGGTATTTTTTCCACAGGGCGTTCATGATCTGCCATTCCGCTTCGGACAATTTCATGATCCAGCCTCCTGATTTTTACAACTGTAGAAAATATACTACATCTGTAGAAAGATGTCAAGAGGTTTTTTGCATTTGTAGAAAAATGGCGGACAGGAAGGGTTCGTTCCGAAATCCGGATGATATTGGAGTTGCTTTTCTGGTTTAAATAATTATATTAAAAAAACGAACAGTTCGTTCGTCTCTTTCCGGATTCAGCCTTGATCAATCGCATGTAAAAATGGCCCGGCGGATGATTTAAGCCGATCGGGCCCATATTCCTCATGATTTGGAAGCGCAGTAAACGAACGCCGATTTCAGTTCCATCTTCTTCAAGAAAGTTCCGCCATGGCATGATGAAAAGTCAGACCGGGAGGCTGTCATGATCCATCCAATGAAGCTTTCACCCGTCGGTATACTGTGTGCACTCGCGGCGGTTTTGCTTTTTCTCTATTGTTCGCAGAAATCAAAAACCATCGATTATTCCTACACGCCGGGAGCCGACACAACGGACAATCCGGTTGATATCACACAAAAATTCGAGAAAAAAATCCATTCCTGCTTATTACGCATATATGATATGCCGATGCGGCGGTCGATTCCCTATCGCCTGTTTGTTCCGGAACAGCCTTCGTCATCCGGTTCATACCCTCTGGTATTAGCCCTGCACGGCGCAGGGGAGAAGGGATCGGACAACGAACTGCAGTTGAAGTTCAAGTTGGCCACATCCTGGGCGGACACGGCGGTTCAGAATCAATGGCCCTGCTTTGTCGTGGCTCCGCAATGTCCATTGAATTCAAGTTGGGTGAACTGGGATTCGAGCATGGGACCCGCCTACGGTAGAGAGGCCATTCCGGTCACTGAAACGCAACTGATCGTGCTTGATCTTCTGGATTCGCTGATAACCGGGTTGCCCGTCGATCCGGACCGGGTTTACATCACAGGGCTTTCTATGGGGGGACACGGCACCTGGGATATGATCACCCGTTTTCCATCCCGGTTCGCGGCTGCGGTTGTTGTTTGCGGAATTGGCGATACCGCACATGTTGAAGCATTCCGTGACGTCTCGGTATGGATTTTCCAAGGGGCTCAGGACAACACCGTCTCCGTCCGGTCAGCCTGGTACATGGTCGAATCCATGGAAAGGCACGGCATGCCTGTTTTCCGGACTGCCGGTTTGTCGGAAGAGGCAATCGAGGCTGAATTGGACAGGGGAGTGAAGTACCTTTATACGGAATACCCGGATGCCGGGCACTACATCTGGGATCGCGCCTATGCCTACCCGCCGCTGTTCCGTTGGATTTTTGCGCAGAGACGCTGATGCACCGGAGCGCCTTTCTTTCTGGACTGCAGTCTGTGATGGATGCAGGATGATGTGGTTTTGACCGGAGGAAAGTTGAAT
>JAFGEX010000097.1 GCA_016931355.1 bacterium | reverse complement strand
CAGGCCCTGTCCATCACCATTGATCCGGCCACGCTGACCATCACCACCTCTTCCCTGGACGACGGACAGGTGGGTTCCGCGTACAGCCGCACAGTCAGCGCCACAGGCGGCACAACGCCCTATTCGTGGTCCGTCTCCGCCGGCTCCCTGCCGGGAGGGCTGTCCATCAATGCCTCGACTGGAACGATATCCGGCACGCCCACAACAGCAGGCACATTCAACTTCACGGTGCGTGTCGCTGATGCAGGGGACCCGCAGCAGAGCGACACACAGGCCCTGTCCATCGATATCGAAACGGCGGACCTGGAAATCACGACCGCTTCCCCACTGCCCAATTATAAGGCGGGGACGAATTACAACAAACAAATCGAAGCATCCGGCGGCACCACGCCTTACTCCTGGACCCTGACGAATCGATCGCCCGAAGGATTCGCAGAAGGAATCAATCTGAGTACCGGCGGTTTGTTGAGCGGGAACATCAATGTCCAGCCTGAAAGTGGACAGCTGACCATACAGGTGACAGACGATGGATCACCGCCGCAGACCGACACAAAGACATTCAATTTGACCATTACGGCGGGCGATTTACAGCTCCAGAACGCCTATCTTCCTAACGGCCAGGTCGGGGCCGAATACTGGGGATACATCGTGTTCAAGCTCGGGACATCGCCCCTTGAATCGCCCTGGACCATCACCGGAAGCCTCCCGCTCGGTCTATCGTATAGCTATGAGGCCAACAATTATCAATTGAGTATCAGCGGATGGCCCATTGATTCGGGGACCTTTAACTTCTCGGTCACGGTCCGCGACAGCGGGAGCCCGCAGCAGACGTGCACCGAATCTTTATCCATGACCATCGATCCGCCGTAACAGTCAGTTCAGGATATCCATCAGCGGACAAATGAAAAAGAGGCCTGAATTGAAAACAAAGTCGATGCTTCTGTCCCTGATCCTGGTTGCCGGCATCGGTCGCAGCCAGGACTGGCCCGCCACTGCCGTGATCGATCCATTTCCGTCGCCGTATTTGAGCGACTGGCAGACCGATCCCACGGTGGCCTCGCTGGAACTCACCAATCCCACGGGAAAGGCGGATGTCGTGATCCTGGACCTGGAAGTGACGTCCGGTGAGGGCGCACGTTTCCAGGGGAGCAGCGAACGCATGCTGGTGGGTCCGGATCAGACCGTGACCATGAACTCCACAGAGTTCAATGCCTGGTACACGCAATCCCTGGATCAGACGGTCAGGGACAAGGCCACCCGCACAGGCATGATGCCCGAAGGATCATACCAGGCCTGCATCACCGTGAGAAACCTGTGGGGGAATATTCTTGCGCAGAACGTGTGCGCCTTTTTCACCATTGTCCACCCGGAACCGCCCGAACTGATTTATCCGGTCGCCGGCCAGGAAATCACGGATCCCTATCCGGTGTTCCAATGGATCCCGCCCCAGCTGCCGCAGGGCAAACAGATCGTCTATGCGTTCCGTATGGTGAAGATGATGCAGGGACAGACGCCTGAAATGGCCCTTTCCGCGAATTATCCCCATTATGAAAACTTCAACGTGTTCGAGGCCAATCTGTCGTATCCCCTTGAAGGCCTCCCTCTTGAACCGAACATCATGTACGCATGGCAGGTGCAGGCACTCGATTTCGAGGGCAGGCCTGTGACCAAAAACGAAGGCCGCAGCGTGATCGGGCTGTTTGCCGGATCCGCAGTAATAGAGGGCGCTCAGCCCGTCCTTCAGCTCCTTTCACCGGAAGACCGGACGATCGTCACAATCCCTTTGCCGGAGTTCCAGTGGATGGATCCGGAAGCGGCGGTGGAAGGTCCCCTGCATTACGCCATCCGGATCGTGGAAATCGGGCGGGGTCAAAGCCCCGAACAGGCGCTGCTCCTGAACGAGCCGGTTTTTTCGGACCCGGACATCACCGGGCTGACCAGCCTGGCCTATCCGGCCCAAGCTCCCGCATGGGTGCCTGGCGCGAGTTATGCCTGGCAAGTGCAGGTTAGAGACGGATTCGGCAATCCGGCGGCAGCAAACGACGGGATGAGCGCGGTCTGGACTTTTCAATATGAAAGCATGGGCATCGGGAAAGAGGACATCCTGCCCGAGCGCCTGCCCCTGGCCGGCGAGTCCGTCGCCTATCTCGAACTCAGGCGGGATGGCAACCCTGTGGTGGATTACAGTGTCTCCGGGGATTCGTCGTCCATTACGATTCGCGGTCCGGTGACGCTGGTTCTTCCCGCCCTCCAAACCGGACCTTCCGCGCCCACCCTGACCGTCAACGGCGAACTGACCTTTGATGCCGCAACCCTCCACATCCAACAAGGCCAGGTGCAGGGCGGCCTTCCCGCTCAGGAGAACTCCCCCTTCAACCTGGATCAGGCAGGCGTGCCCCTGATCCTCACCCGGATCGCCTTCCAGGCAGACCAGCCCGGAGAACTCGCATGCGAGGCTGTTCCGGTGCTTTTCGGCCGCATCGCATCCAACGCCTCGATCGAAGCGGCGCTTCTGTCGGACGGCAGCCTGCGCTCAGGCGGCTCATGCCTCCTCTCGGAATCGCTTCCCGTGGTTCCGAATTCGGACAAGCTGCTGCTGGACCTGAAACTGCTCTCCGGGACCATCCATGCTTCACTGCAGTCCGGCATGGTTCAAAACAGCCTCACCCTCGAAGCGGACCTGGCGGTTTCGACTCCGGATCAGTCCGTCCGGTTGCCGGTCATTCTGGATCTTTCCGAAAGCGGTGCTGAGACGGCGGCTCCGGTATATACCGGCCAATCCCTCGGCATCGACATCGGCGTCCTGGGCCTGGGATTGTCCGATCTGGCCTGTAATTCCCTCCGGTACGCCCGGACCTCCGGTTCCTGGTTTTTTGACCTGGGATTCGACCTGGTCATGGATTTCGAAGATT
>JAFGEX010000096.1 GCA_016931355.1 bacterium | reverse complement strand
TTGAATCTGACAGCGAGCGCATTCCCCGCGGCTTGCCGCGGGGTAAGCGAGCGAATCCAAATGTCTTTTTCTTTACAGATCGAAGATTCCCCGCCGCGCGCTGCCGGGGAGCTTCAATCCCCAAGAACACCTCCGGGAGGTCCTTTTTTGTGAAAAGCAAAGCGCCTCAAAGCCTTGACACATCGGAAGAAGAGGACCTCCCGGAGGTGATTGAACGCAGTTTGCGGGAAAAGCTTGACGGGCTTTATCTGTCCTATGACGCCTCTTTCCTCCATCTGGATCCGCTGGAGATCGTGCGCAGGTACAGGGATCCGGCTGATGCGGAAATCGCGGCGTTCATCTCGGCCGCGCTCTCCATCGGCCGTGTTGACCTGTTCCGGCCTGCGATTGAGAAGGCACTGGGATCCCTAAGACCCGGTTTGTCCGCATTTGTCAGATCCTTTGATCCTGCAAGGGATTTAAGGATTTTCAACGGATTTGTTTATCGTTTTTTCCGCGGTCCGGACCTGGCGGTTCTGCTGTGGCGGATGAAACAGATCCTGATCGGATATGGAAGCATTCAATCCTTTTTTCTCGAAGCGCATGACCCTGCTGCACGGCATATCGGTCCTGCGCTTTCTTCCTTTATCCGCAGGATAAGGTCCATACCGGCACACCCGGTTCTGAAGGGATATCCCGGATCCGGCATCCGGGCTTTTCTGGCTGACCCGGAAGACGGCAGCGCATGCAAGAGGCTGAACCTTTTCCTGAGATGGATGGTGCGTAAGGATCATCTCGACCTGGGGCTCTGGACAGGCGTCAGGCCGGATCAGCTCGTCATGCCAGTGGACACCCATATCGCGAGAATCGGCAGGATGCTCGGGCTGACCGGAATCCAGTCTCCCGGATGGGCCATGGCCCTGGAAATAACGGATTCCCTGCGCAGGTTCGATCCTGCGGATCCAGTCAAATATGATTTTGCGCTGTGCACGATCGGCAAGACGAACGCCTGCCCTTCGGAGCCGGGCGCACCCGCCTGCAGGCTGTGTCCGCTGGACGGATATTGCATCAGGAACAGGAATGCCCCGCGATGATGAAAGGAGCCGCCCGGGATCCCCGGGTGTGACACCGCGCAACGGAAGGCGATTGCAGAGGATCTTTTTCGTTCGTATATTGTTTGCGAGGATTCATTCATCCGTTCCGGACTTGTTTTCCATTTTCATGTACGAAGGCCTGCACAGGGATTTTGATCGCACAGGGGAAATCCTGCCGGATTTGATGTGAGGCGATTTTTCAGAACTAAGAATTTTTCCACCAGCATGGGTGAGGCTTTATCTCGATCTGACAGCGGGCGTTTTCCCTTTAGCTTGCTGCGGGGTTCGCCCAGGGCTTTGATCCGGGGTAAGCGAGAGAATACAAACAACTTTTTTGCTACAGATTGAAGATTCCCCGGCAGCTCTATGCCGGGGATCTTCAATGTCCTCCTGAGGGCATTGCGCCCGAAGGATCTCTAGAGGGGTTTATTTGGGGAAAATCATTTCAAATCAAAAAAAGAAGGGATCGGCCATGCTGATGCCCACCCTGGTCATGGCGCTCATTGCGCTGGCCCTGTTCATCGCGGTTCATTTTCAGAAGCCCGGGCAGGACATGCAGGGCCTGCGATCCGGTATGAAAATGATGATCGAGATCCTGCCCCTTCTTTTGTTCGCGTTTGTCGTGGCGGGCATGATACAGGTGTTGATCCCCAGGGAGGCGATCAACAGATGGGTGGGCCAGGAATCCGGTTTCAGGGGGATTCTGATCGGCACGGTTGTCGGGGCCTTCACGCCGGGCGGGCCTTATGTGTCCATGCCCATTGCTGCGGGTCTTCTGCGCGCCGGGGTGGGTGTGGGCACCATGGTGGCCTATCTTACGGGATGGTCGCTTTGGGCGGTTTCCAGGCTGCCCATGGAAGTCGGCATGATGGGGTGGAGGTTCACCGCCATCCGGCTGGCCACCACCTTCTTTTTTCCCCCGATAGCCGGGTGGATGGCGCAGCGCGTGGCGGACGTATGGAAATGAACTCAGAAGCCAGATATCAGATTAACGATTGACGAATTTCCGATGCCCGCAGCACGATGCCCGATCTTTTACGGATCCCGATCCTAAAAGTCTGACCTCCGGGAGGCCTGAAAGTGGCTCGATTGGAATCTCAAATCGTTTTCGGATGAAGGCGCCTGAAAAAAGGTCGGGCCTCCCCGAGGTGATTACGGCTTCTTTCCAAGATGCACGATGCCCGTTTAGTATTTCTGCAGCAGATCCATCATCTTTTTATCCATCTGATGCCCGCGGTATGCTTCGTAATTAACGTCCGAGCGGCCGCTGTCCAGGGGGCCGAATCCGCCCCTGAAATTCCACAGGGCCCAGCCGATGCCTGCATCCTGCATGGCCTTCAACCGGTCCTCCATGAAAGCAAGGGTCACGTCATGCGGCGTGTAG
Organism: bacterium; assembly: GCA_016931355.1. GTDB lineage: Bacteria > Zhuqueibacterota > QNDG01 > QNDG01 > JABMRT01 > JAFGEX01. The sequence goes on along the minus strand of JAFGEX010000096.1, from coordinate 3,457 downwards.
CTGAAAACGCCCCATTCGCCCGCAAACACCACGGATCCTTTGTCCATGACCTCGATCCAGGGATTCAGCCATGCCTCGATGTCGAAGGAGGACTCGAAACCTGCGGGTATCGTCTCCACCGCAACCAGACCGTCGTTTGAAACCGTGTAAGCGGTTTGAGGCAATCCCCAGCCCAGACCTGGTTTCATCCTGACGCCCCTGAGCCCGGACCCGGCGGGAGGGACGATGCGGATTTCCGAAAAAGTCATCCAGTCCCCGGCCGCAGCCCTGAAGGAGATTTCGGATGCATCCTGCTCCACGTTTCCCGAATACGTGCGGTCGTAGATGTTTTGATAGATGTTCCACTGCTCGGAATAAATCACTTGCTTCCATTCGCCCTCGCCCGGACCCGGGATGAAGCTTTTCTGAAAAATAACCTTGCTGTCCGCCCGGACGACCAGGTCGATGCGCGAGGAAACCTGCAGGACGTTGATGTCCACGCGCGTGCCGGCCGGGAAGGACCCGTGCAGGACGAGCGGTGTGTTCCAGGGTATTTTCGACGGGCCGTAGATGTACTGGGGCACAGGCAGAATCGGCCATTCCGGCTCATCCCACGAGTCCGAACCGGAAACCCAGTCCGCCTTGTAATGCGTGATCTGCATGGGCTCGTAGAAATGGGGAGACTGGATGATGTCCAGCGGGACGAACTCCGGGATCGGTTCCAGGGAATGGACCATGTCCGAAAGGATCATCCGTTCAGGCGTCACTGCGCGAATGGCTTCGATGGCGGATTTCATGACGCGGATGTACGCCTGGTCATCCACGCCGTAGGGCTCGTTGACAAGGTTGAAGGACAGGTCCGAGGCAGGCACCTGCGCATAGCGCCTGCTGAACATGTCCCAATGCCGGACGAATGCCTCCTGCGCAGAAGTGTTCGTCCAGAGGCTCACGTTCTGAGACGCGGGCAAAGCGCTGCCCGGCGGATTGATGCAGTATCCGGGCGCGCGGTGCAGGTTGATGCACACGTGAATGCCGTATGCCTGTCCCCATTCCACAGCATGGTCTATGTCCATGAGCCCGGATTCCACGAAGGTATTCCAGTCCCCGGCCTTCGTGTACGTTCTGTAATCGATCGGCAGGCGGACGAAGTTGAATCCCAGCTCCGAGATCATGTCGAAATCCTCTTCGTCATATCCCTTGTTGCTCCACTCCACCGTGAATTTTCCGAGCAGGTTGAAGCCTTTCCAGATTTCGGGCGATCCGATGCGGGGCTCGAATTCGAAAGTAAAGTGATCGCCCGCAGCCGGGATGACGCTGTCCAGGGTGTCGTTTTTGAACACCCCGGCAAAGCCGATGAAACGGTAGGCATCTCCGGGATTCGAAACCTTGGCCGGCTGCCTGTCGCAAGGAGAGACCGCGCCGTTGTACCGGAAGCCGGCCGTATCCCCTGCCGAAGGTCCGGTTTTAAGGATTTTCAATGTCCTGGAATCATTGCCGTGCCGCACGCTGATGAGATAAATGCCTGCAGCCCAGTCTCCGCTTCGCAGTGTAAAATGATGGTATCCCTCAGGAAGATTTTTCTCCGTACCTGCGAGTTTCTGTCCCAGGATGTTGTACACGGCCAGGGAAACGGTTTCCGCGTTCGGAACCCCGATTTCGAAGCCGGTCTCACCCGAGAATCCATTCGGATGGTTCCGTGCGATGGAAAAAACGGGTTTGACGCTCCAGGGCATGTCGGGAAGTCCTGAATGCCTGTCCAGGTCGAAGGACGGCGTCGTGATGACCGTGTCCACGCAGCGTGTCCGGTTCTGGACCAGGATGCTGTCGAGTTCAACAGCCCTGTCCGTGCCGCGCCGTGTTGCTGAAAAAGTGACCAGGCTTTGTGCCCCGGCGGATTGGAAACAGGCCGCCGGCAGAAGCAGGGCCATGATCAGCTGCAGCGTTCGTTCATGCTTCATGTCGGAATCCTTTCCATTCTCGTAAAATCACCTCCGGGAGGTCGTTTGAATAGGTGATCCGGCGAACGTACGGATACTCCAGGGCATCCGGTTGGATGAACCTCCCGGAAGGGGATCGGCCGGAAGTGATCGGACTGATGCAATATAATCAATTTCATTTCTTCAAACAATCCGGATCATGTCTGTTGCAGCTTGACTTGTTGGTCTGCGATTGTTAATTTACGCGCATGCATTCCAAAACCTTTCTCTATTTCGTTCTGGACTGGGGCCTGGGGCATGCCACGCGCAGCATCGCCCTGATCCGTGCGATCCTGGATCAGGGCCACAGGGTCGTCATCGTGTCCACGGGCCGCTCCCTCAGCCTGCTCAGGCGCGAGTTCACCGGCTGCACCTGTATCGATCTGCCCGATTATCACATCCGGTACAGCAGATACCGGCCGTTTCTCGTCCCGCATCTGATCGCCCAGGTCCCGGGGATTCTGATCCGGATACACAGGGAACAGCGCAGGACGGAGAAGCTGGCGTCCCGTTACGGAGCGGACTATATCGTGTCCGACAACCGCTACGGATGCTTTTCGAAAAACCTTCCATCCTTTCTGATGACGCATCAGCTCCGTTTCCACCTGCCCAGGCAGATCGCCTGGTCCGCCTGGATGAGCGAATGGTTCAACCGGTTCCAGTTTCGTCATTACAGGAAGGTTTTCATCCCCGATGAAGCGGCGGCGCCGAACCTCTCCGGGGAGCTGTCGCATCGCGGCCGCATCGCAGGCAATCGCAAGCTTTTCTATGCCGGGCCTTTGTCGAGCCTCAAGGCCTGTAAAACCGGCGGGGAGGGCATCGGATTTTTATTCATCGTGTCCGGACCAGAGCCTCAGCGTACGCATCTGGAGGAGCTTTTATTGGATCAGGCTGCGGATCTGCCGGGCAGAAAAGTGATGGTGCTCGGCAAGCCCGAATCGGATCATTCCGGCATTTCGCGGGAGCGCGGATTTGAGATCTATCCGCATGTGACGCGGAGCCGGATGGCGGCGTTCATCTGCCGCGCTCAGTATATCATCGGCCGGTCGGGTTATTCGACCATCATGGATCTCGCCGCATCCGGGAAGAAGGCGATTCTGCTGCCCACGCCAGGCCAGACGGAGCAGGAATACCTGGCCAGGCATGTCAGGGAATCGGGCCTGTTTTTTTCCTTGGAACAGAAAAACCTGGACTTGAAAAAAGCCTTGAAGGAAGCGGATGCTTTTTACATGAAATCCCGCCCTGTATTCGGATGCAACCGGCTGGACGACATCCTGTCTCGGATAACGGACGGCAAAGCGGGAGATCCCCGTTTAAAACGGAAGAACCGGTGAAGGTTCCTTCCTGAAAATCCTCAACACCTCCCCCACCAGATAAATCGATCCGGTCGCGCAGATCAGGTCGCGAGGCCCTGCCAGTTCCAGGCTGCGCGAATAGGCACGGCCTATGTCCTCGATCACTTCTACGGATTTCTTTTTCAGGACAGGCAGGCGCGACAGGAC
>JAFGEX010000095.1 GCA_016931355.1 bacterium | reverse complement strand
TCGGTCCGTCCGGATGCGGAAAGTCGACCTTCCTGCGGTCCCTGAACCGGATGAACGACATCATCCCCGGAGCGCGTGTGGAGGGAAAGGTGATGCTGGAGGGGATGGATATTTACGGGAAGGACGTCGATGTCGTGGATCTGAGGCGGCGCGTCGGCATGGTGTTCCAAAAATCCAATCCCTTTCCGAAATCGATTTTCGACAATGTGGCTTACGGATTGCGCATTCAGGGCGAAAGAAACCGCTCCGTCCTGATTCAGCGCGTTGAGGAGAGCCTGAAGGATGCGGCGCTCTGGGACGAAGTGAAAGACCGGCTCGACCATTCCGCATTGGACCTGTCTGGAGGCCAGCAGCAGAGATTGTGCATTGCCAGGGCTCTGGCGGTCCGGCCGGAGATTCTGCTCATGGATGAACCTGCGTCTGCGCTGGATCCCATTGCGACGCAGAAGGTCGAGGAGCTGCTTTTTCAACTCAAAGAAGAATATACGATCGTGATCGTGACCCACAACATGCAGCAGGCGGCGCGTGTTTCGGATTACACGGCATTTTTCTACCTGGGGGAACTCGTCGAATTCGGACAGACCCAGCAATTGTTCACCGATCCCAAACTGAAAAGAACGGAAGACTACATCACGGGACGTTTCGGATAAGCCTTGAAGAGGAAAGGATATGGAAAGGCATTTTCATGAACAGCTCCGTCATCTCCGCCACAGGCTGATCGTCATGGGCGCTGCAGTCGAAAACGCCATTGCGGATTCGGTGAAAGCGCTGTCCACACCGGATGATTTGATCGCCGGAGAGGTGATCGGCCGTGAGGACGGGATCAACCGCATGGAGATGGAAATCGACGACCTGTGCCTGATGCTTCTGGCCCTGCATCAGCCCATGGCTGTGGACCTTCGTTTCATCACCTCCGCCATGAAAATCAACAACGATCTGGAGCGCATGGCGGATCATTCGGTGAATATCGCCCAGGCTTCCCTGAAAATTTCAGGATCCCGGTTTGCCGGGCCCCTCGGGATGATCTCCGAGATGGCGGAAATCGCCCAGGGCATGGTCCGTGACAGCCTTCAGAGCTTCATCGATGAGGATGCGGAACAGGCGAGGGAAGTATGCAGCCGGGACGACCGCGTGGACCGGCTGGACGATGAAGTGTTCAAGCAGATGGTCACGTGGATCAACGGGGATTCCAACCTGATGCCTGCAGCCATGGCAGCGGTCCTGATCAGCAAGAATCTGGAACGGATCGCGGACCTGTCCACGAACATAGCAGAAGAAGTCATATTCATCGTGCAGGCGAGAAACATCAAGCATCATCAGGAGGACGGCGAAATCGTGGATATGAGGTCGAAGTAAGAATTAAGAATTAAGAATTTCACCCATCCTCCCACCGGATCCCGGATTTGAGATACGCCGCTACCGGTTGCAGGGGTGAGTGATGACTCCAACCGGGTATGGTATAGCCCGGAAAACCCGGATGACCACGCCCGGGAATCATTGCCGATGTACGATTGACGATTTTCGATTCACCAAACTCCGATCCCCTAATCCCGAATCCCGATCCCCGTTTTTCACGAAGCCCGAGGCACGTCTTTTCCCGATCGTCAATCGGCAATCGTCAATCTTCAATCGACAATGCCGAACCCCTATTTCCCATCCCCGCCGCCAGGCAGAATAATCGAAAAAACGCTGCCCTTTCCTTCCTCGCTCTCGACTGCGACATCGCCGCCGTGCACCTGCGCGATGTGCTTGACTATGGCGAGTCCGAGTCCGGTGCCGCCCATCTCCCTGCTTCTGGAGGGTTCCACACGGTAGAATCTTTCAAAGAGCCTGGACTGGCGTTTGATCGGAATGCCCGATCCCCAATCCTGAACCTGGATCAGGAGGCGGTCTTCATGGATCAGGGAGCGGATCTCTACTTTTCCGCCCGGTTCGCTGTATTTCAACGCGTTGTCGATCAGATTGGACACGGCGCGGCTCAGCCATTCCGCGTTGATCCGGGCCTTTAGGTTCTCGTCGCACGAAATCTCGATCCTGATTTTTCTTTCAGCGGCCGCTTGACTGTGCAGCGAAACGGCGTCCTCCAGCACAGGCAGGAGGTCCATTTGCTCAATCGGTATCTCGCGCTGAACGGAGGGCTGCTCGAGGCGCGACAAATCCAGCAGATCGTTGATCATGCTGTTCAGGCGGCGGGTGTGCTTGTGGATGATCCCCAGAAACCGCTCCGCGTCCTTTGGATTTTGGAGAGCGCCGGCTTGAAGCGTCTCCACGAATCCCTGGATGGAGGTGACCGGGGTTTTCAGCTCATGCGAGACATTGGCCACGAAATCCCGCCTCATGTTTTCGAGTTTCCGGAGCCTGGTCACGTTGCTCGCCACCAGAATGATGCCGTCCGGCTGCATGCCGCTGCTCCCGAGGCAGGTGCCGTGCAGCTGGATGAAAATCCCGTCGGCATCATGGAGCTGAATCACGTCTTCAACGGTTTCCCTCTTTTGACGGATCCGTTCAATGAATCCAAGCAGTTCCGGATTGCGGAGGATCTCATAAACCGGCCTGCCGCGGGCCTGTTCGAAGCTCAGGTGGAAGAGGATTTCGGCGGATCGGTTGAACCGGACAATGCGGTCTCCATCGTCCAGCACGAGCACCCCTTCCGCCATCCCGGAGAGAATGGAATTCAACTCGTCCCTTTCGCGCTGCGTTGCTTCCAGCCGCTGGCTGACCGATAGGGAGGCGCGGCTCAATGCGGAGGCGACCGGGTTCAGTGCGCGAGCGGGCACCACATAGAGCCTGTCCTGGGAATCGCCTTTTTCATAACGGCCGATCGTCTGAACGAGAAGTTCGGCCGATTTTCTGATGCGGTATGCATTCAACAGGGACAAGGCGGCTAAAAACAGGCCTGCAAAGAGGGGAAGCAGGCCGAGCCGGAAATGAGCGGCGCGAACGATCGCATCAACTTCCTGCAGCGATTTGGATGCCCGGCTGACTGCGGTAATGCGGCCGTTTCTTTCAACCGGTACGGCCACGTACATCATCTTTCGCTCGCGGGTCATGGAATAACGTCTGGATAAACCCGTTGAACCGGACATGGCCTCGCGGATTTCCGGCCTGTCCGAATGGATGGACATTTCGCCGGGATTCGATTCCGAGTCTCCGGTGACGGAGCCATCCGCGAGAATGATCGTGAAACGGGTGTGCTTGGATCGCCCCAGGGTCTTGCACAGGGCATCGGTTTTTTCGGCTTCTCCGGACCGGATGGCGTCCGCGGCCAGATCTGCGGCCATTCTGGCATCCGATTCGAGCTCCGCGGTCAATCGGTCAAGTGCCAGGTTGCGGAAGCGTCTTGATCCGTCCCAGAAAGCCAGCAGGAGCAGGACGAGGATCAGAAGCAGCTGCAGCGGCGGCGGGGACAGGAACCGCCTGATGGTTTTCAACATACGTCACTCCATGAAACGATATCCGACTCCGTGGACGGTCTGGATCAGCGTGCCCGCGGACTGGAGTTTCTTTCGCAAACCGACGACCTGCACGTCCACGGAACGGTCGGTCACCGGATAATCCGAACCCTTGACCGCGTCGATGATCTGGGTGCGCGTAAACACCCATCCCGGATGCCGGGCCAAAAGGTGCAGGAGGGCGAATTCGGTTGCAGTCAGGTCCACGGGTTTTCCGTCCACGCGCGTTTCAAAGCGTTTCGGGTCCAGGCTCAGGTTGTGGATTTCGATCTTCTCGGACGCATCCGCCGGTGTGGTCTGGCGCCTCCGGAGCACCGTCCGTACGCGGGCCAGGAGCACAGCCGGGCTGAAGGGTTTGGTGATGTAATCCTCGGCCCCGAGTTCGAGTCCGGTCACGATATCCGCTTCCTCCGATTTGGCTGTGACCATGATGATGGGGATGCCGGAAGTCTCGTCATCCTTTTTCAGGATTTTGCAGATTTCAAATCCGTCCATCCCGGGCAGCATCAAATCGAGCAGGATCAGATCAGGCGCCTGTTTCCGGATCTCCTGAACGGCCTTTTCACCGGAGTCCGCGCAGGAGACGGCGTACCCTTCCTTCTCCAGGTTGTAGCGCGACAATTCCCGGATGTCTTCCTCATCCTCGATGATCAGGATATTCGCCTTGGACATGTTGAATAGCCTCCGGGTCGTCAGTCCGTACGTATTTTCCACGGCCTGCCGCGGGAAATACAAGCGGATACAGGCGTACTCCCCCTGCGGATGGAGCATCCCCCGGCAGACCGCAGCCGGGAAGATCGGCGTTCCCCGGCGGTTCGCTGCGGGGAATCCTCGATCTTGAGGAAAGAGGCATTCCGCTTCGCTCGTTTTCTTCCGGACGCGTTCCGGGGAATGCGTCCGCCGACAGATAGAGCGGACGGAACACATTGTCCCCCTGAAAAAAGAGCGTACCGGGACATCTCCCGGTACGCTCCAGTGTCCCTGTCCGAAGAGTCTTAAGACTTTTTCGTTTTATCGATCTTTTCGACCTTTTCCCTGACCAGCTCCGCGATCCCAGCCACGCTTCCGAGTATGCCGCTGGCCTCGTACGGCAGGAACACCTTGGTGGCCTGGCCGTTTGCAATCTTTTCAAGGGCTTCCAGGTATTTGATGGCGATCAGGTCATTGGTCGGATTGCCCTTGTGAATGGCTCCGAAAACGGTCTGAATGGCCTCGGATTCCCCCTGGGCCACGGTCAGCTTTTCGTATTTATGGGCATCCGCGACTTTCTGAATGGCTGCGGATTCTCCTTCCGCCTTGAGAATCGCAGACTGTTTCTGGCCTTCGGCCTCCAGGATGACGGCGCGGCGTTCACGTTCGGCCTTCATCTGGCGGTGCATCGCGTCAATGACTTCCTGGGGGGGCTCGATGCGCTGGAGTTCGACGCGCGAGACACGCACGCCCCATTTGTCCGTTGCGTCATCCAGGATCTCCCGGAGTTTGGTGTTGATGGCGTCACGCGAGGTGAGCGATTCGTCCAGAGCCAGGTCTCCGATCAGGTTTCGGAGATTGGTCTGCGCGAGTTTGGTGACAGCCATGTAGAAGTTGGCGACATTGTAGGTCACCTTGACCGGGTCCGTGATTTCATAATAGATCACCGCATCGACTTCCACCACCACATTGTCCTTTGTAATGACGGACTGGGGGGGCACATCCACCACCTGTTCCCGCATATCGACCTTGAGCACCTTTTCCACGATGGGGATGATGATGCTGAGTCCGCTGTCCAGGGTTCTCTGGTACCTGCCCAGCCTTTCCACGAGTCCCTTCTGATAAGGCCGGACGATCTGTATGCCGCGCAGGACGATGACGAAGACGATAAATGCAAAAAGGATCTGCAGTAAAGGCATATCAACCTCCATGGGTTTGGGGTTTGACGATCAAATGCGTTCCGTCCACGCGCATGACCGTCACTTTGGCGCCTTTGGGGATGGGTGTGTCGGAGTCGGAAGTGGCGCGCCATTCATCCTTGCCGATGCGGACTCTTCCGCTGTTTTTGTTGTTGTCCACAGTCTCCAGTACGATCCCGATCTGCCCGATCGCACGGTTGGCCCCGATCCCCTCGGGCTGGTCTTTCGTGATCCGTTTGGCGAACGGCCGGGAGACGAGGAACAGCAGGAAGGATACGCCGCCGAAGGCAAGCCATTGCCATCCCACGCCGACATGGAGAATCCCCAGAACGCCCGCTGCGGCCGCTCCGACGCCGAACCAGAAGATGAAAAACCCCGCAGTGAAGATCTCGGCGATGATGAAAATAGCCGCGATGATAAACCAGATCATCCATCCGTGAATTTCCATGACGATTCCTCCTGGCAGAATTTTCACTGCAGATAACATAAAGGCTTTCCGGATGAAAGTCAAGCGAATTGTTGACCGTGAGCCCGGTGAAGTCCGGATCTTCAAATCCTTTGCCGGGGGAGTGCGGGCACGGTGAGCGGCAGCCTGCTGCAGTCATCCGCTCTCAGGCCCTGAACACCGTCCCGGAAGAGGATTTGACGCGGAACCGCATGAAATGAATGGGGTTCAAAGAGGGATGCAGCATTTGCCCTTGACAAAGCTGTGAATAGTTTTTAACTTAAAAAAAATTAAGGTCTGGAACCGTACATGAGAAAAACTTTTTGCATCCTGTGCCTGGCTGCGTTTCTGGCGGGTTGCGCCTACTTCAACACCTTTTACAATGCGCGTGTCTATTACAACAAGGGATACGAGGTGGTGAAGAAGGACAAGGAAGGCAAGGCGGATTCGAATGCCAAGACCCATTTTCAGAAATCCATAGAGAAATCCTTCACCCTGGTCCGTGATTATCCCAAGAGCAAGTATGTGGATGACGCGCTTCTGCTGATGGGAAAATCCTATTATTACCGCGAGGAATATGCCCGGGCGGAGAGAAAATTTTTTGAGCTGCCCCTGAATTTCCCCGGGAGCGAACTGGTCCCGGAGGCTCGTCTCTGGCACGCAAAGACCAAACTGGCCGTGGAGGAGTACGGGGATGCTGAGTCGGAATTCCTCGAATTGCTGAAACAGGATCTTCCGCGCGCGATTCGCGGAGAGGCCAGTTATTTCCTGGGGAACCTCTATTCCAAGAACAAATCTTACCGGAAGGCGATCGAGGCGCTTCAGGTGGCGGCCACAGACGGGGACGAGGAGTTTGAGGCCAAGGCCCTTTTCTCAATCGGCGCCAATTACGACTCGCTCGGGCAATATTCCGATGCGGCAAAGGCCTTCAAGGAAGCGGCGGATGCCAATCCCTCCCTGGAACTGGCGTTTGAATCCCAGTTCCGGTACGGCCAGATGCTCAAGCTGACCGGGCGGGAACAGGAGGCAATCCAGCTGTTCGAAAAGCTTCTCAGCGTGGAGCGGAACAGGAACCGTGCGCCGGACATGCGGTTGGAGATCGCGGAATGCCTGGCCCGCACGGGGGATTTCCAGGGGGCTGTGATCAGTTACGACGACATTACGCGCGAATTCCCCAAATCCATTCATTCAGCCAAGGCCTTTTATTATCTCGGCAGGATGTATGAGCAGGAAAAAAACGACCTGGACCGGGCGCTTGACAACTTTACAAGGGCCAAAAGCCAGTCTTCAAGATCCGTGTATTCCGATTCCGCTGAGGCGAAGGCCAGGGACATCATGCGCTACAGGGCCTTGCGCCAGGTTGTGGAAAGGGGCCTCAGAGGCGAGAAGGGGGAACTCCGGCTGGAGTTGAAGGAGGAGGAAAAGGACACCCTGAGCTTTGACCGTCTCTATGCCATGATGGACAGCAGCCAGAACGATTCCGGCAGGATACAGGTTCTCGTGCGCGTGGGAGGGCAGGCCTTCTGCGATTCCATTCTGAGGGAACCGGAGCGCATCGAATACGACCGGAAATTCAGGCGGGACCTGCAGCCGGATGACAAACCCCTTGTGGAGTGGTATGAATGGTACAGGGATGGGCGGATGCCGGCGGAGGATGATCTGCTGACCGAATTCAACAAGCTGCAGAGACGGCTCAAGAGTCTCGAAAAGGCGGACCTGGCCGAGAATCCGGAGCTCAAGTCCTTCAAAGTGGAGGAATTGGATAAGAATCTGCTCCTGCTCGGCGAATTGTACCTTTTCCGCTTCAAGCAGGCGGATTCAGCCATGGCGCAGTACGACCGGATCATCAGTCTTTTTCCCGGGAGCCCCTACACTCCCCAGGCCCTGTACAATCAGGCCCATATTCATCTAAAACTGAAATCCGATTCAGCTGCGGCCCTTGCCGTCTATGAGGGGCTTGTCCGGGATTATCCGGGTACCCGGCATGCAAACGCAGCCCTCAGGTCCATGGGCCGGTTCGGGGACCAGCAGGCCCTGGATTCCCTGTCCCTGGCGCTGTCGGAGGCGGAGGATATGCTCTTCACAGGGCGCGATGCGGAGAAGGCATACAGGAAATATCAGGAAATCTATGAGCGGAATCCCAGTTCCAGGATTGCGGCCAGGGCCATTTACGCCATGGCCTGGATCAGCGAAAACCGGCTCGACAGGCAGGAGCAGGCGTTCGCTCTTTACGACAGTCTTCAGAGGATTTTTCCCGAATCCGCGTTTGCGGTTCAAAGCCAAATAAAAGTGCAGCGGTACAAAGAGGAAATCGAGAAACAGGCGTCCAGGTCCGCGTCACCGGATTCCGCAGCCGTCTCTTTTGTCCCGCCTGATTCCCTGCAGGCGGATTCCCTGCAAGCGGATTCCCTTCAGGCCGGATTGAACGAACAGAAAAGCGATACGACGGGAATCACGCTTCCGGGGAGCGAACCGCCCGGTCAGCGTGTGCCGGTCAGGCAGAGGATTCAGGGGGATGAGCCGCGCGAGCGGCCGTTGCCGGAAAAGCCGCCGCGGGAGGACCGGATCCTTCCGCCCGGTGAGGCACAACCGCTTCCCGGGGAAGGGGAGGCGGATTCTCAGAATACGGGGGAACCATCTGGCCAACCTGTTCAACATCAATAACGGCGGCACCATGAAGACCCGGATTGCATCCTGCCCGATCATCAGCCAGGAATCCATTACGGACCGGATACAGAGATTGGTCCTCCATTGCCCGGAAATTGCCGGGGCTGCAAAACCGGGGCAATTCGTTCATGTCCGTGTCCATCCCTCCTGGGATCCTCTCCTCCGCCGCCCGTTCAGCGTCCACGCTGCGGATCGGAAAAACGGCAGCATCGCATTGCTCTACCGGGTGATCGGTAAAGGCACCGCTTTCCTCCGTTCGCTCGGAAACGGCGCTTCGGTCAATCTCATGGGGCCTCTGGGCAACGGATTCCGCCTTGATCAAAGCCGGTCACGGGCGTTGGTAATGGCCGGCGGACTGGGCAGCGCGCCGGCCTTTTTCCTGATCGACAGGCTTCTGGAATACGGAAGGCCGGTGATCTTTATGTGGGGGACGCGCAGTGCCGAGGAGATTTTCGGACTGGACCGTTTCCGGGTTGCGGGTGTGGAAATACATTTGGCGACAGACGACGGATCCCTGGGGCGGGCAGGGACCGTCACAGGCCTTTTGGAAGCGTTTCTCAGGGAGAGTAAATCCCTGAAAAATCTGGAGGGTTTCGTCTGCGGGCCCGAACCCATGCTGGCGGCGGTGCAGGCCCTGGTAGCGGGGAAGCCCCTCCGGGTCCAGGCCTGCCTGGAGGAGCGCATGGCATGCGGCACCGGTGTCTGCCAGGGTTGCGCTGTGAGGATGCAATCCGGGTTGTACAGGATGGTCTGCAGCGACGGTCCCGTGTTTCCGATTGAGGAGGTCGATTTTGGCGGTTGACCTTTCCGTCCGCATCGGGTCCCTGGTTCTCAAGAATCCGGTTCTGACCGCGTCCGGAACGTTCGGTTACGGCACTGAATATTCCGAATACTTCGATCCGTCGCTGCTCGGCGGAATCGTGACCAAGACCATCACCCTGGAACCGCGGGCCGGAAATCCCATGCCGAGAATCGCGGAAACGCCTGCCGGCATGCTCAACTCCATCGGATTGGCCAACGTGGGGGTGGAAAAGTACATCACGGAAAAGCTCCCCCTGCTGGAAGGGCTGGATACGGCCGTCATCGCCAATGTAGCCGGCAACACGGCGGAAGAGTACGGCGTTTTGGTGCGCAGGCTCAGCGGCCTGCGCCGCGTTGATGCGTTCGAGATCAACATCTCCTGCCCCAATGTCCGGAAGGACGGCCTGGCCTTCGGCATGGATGCGGAGGCGACGCGGGACGTCGTGCGCTGTGTCCGTTCCGAAACGGACAAGACTGTGATTGTGAAACTGACGCCGAACGTGACGGATATCGTCGCCATTGCGCGGGCCGCGGTGGAGGCGGGCGCAGACGCCCTGTCCCTCATCAATACGGTGCTGGGCATGGCTGTGGATATCGAGACGCGCAGGCCGCTTCTGGCGCGCGTCACGGGCGGGCTCAGCGGTCCGGCCATCAAGCCGATTGCACTCGCCAGGTTGTACCAGGTCAGGCAGTCACTGGACGTGCCGCTGATCGGCATAGGCGGCATCATGACGGCCGGCGATGCCCTGGAATTTTTCTTCACAGGCGCCACAGCCGTAGAGGTGGGCACTCTGAATTTCATTGATCCCCTGGGTTCCGTTTCCATCCTGTCCGGGCTTGTCCGCTACTGTGAAGGCAGAGGCATTTCATCCTTTTCTTCCATCATCGGCACCCTTGTCCTGGAGTCTTGATCGAATCCATGAATGCGTCCCTGCTCGAAAGCATCCGTACCCGGTTCAGCGTCCGGAAATTCGACGGCCGCTGTGTGGACCGGGAAATCCTGCAGATCTGTCTGGAAGCGGCAAGGCTCGCCCCTTCCGCAGAGAACAGCCAGCCCTGGCGATTCCTGATTCTCGACGATCCGGAAACGATACGGTCATTCGGCCGGTCCGCCTTTTCAGGCATCTACAGCCTGACCGGCTGGGCCGCCTCCGCGCCGGTGCTCATCGTGCTGCTGGCTGAACCGGACCTGATCGCAGGCAGAATCGGGAAATGGATACAGCGCCTCCCGTTTTATCTGCTCGACATGGGGATCGCGGGAACCCATTTGGTCCTGCAGGCCCAGTCCCTTGGACTTGGGACCTGCTGGATCGGTTGGTTTGATCTGCGTAAAACAAGGAAATTCTTCGGTCTTCCCAAAGGCATCAAGGTGTGCGGAATGATCGCATTGGGCTATCCGCAGCCGGGTCAGCCCGTCAGGAAGAGAAGCCGAAAACCTCTTGAAGAATTGTGCCGGTTCAATTCCTGGAAATGAGACATGGTTTCGAAATTGACCAGCGCAAAATGGATCAGGTCGCGGAAATTGGCCATGCTTGCGGCCAAGATCGCGCTGGCCGCGCTTCTCATGGCGCTTTTACTGAAGCCGGTCAGGCTTTCGGAAGTGCTGCAGACGCTGAGGAATCCGCGTCATCCTCATTTTTTCATCTGCGGATGGATTCTTCTTCTGCCGAACCTTTATCTGCAGTGGCTCAGGTGGCATTTCCTGCTCAGGAGGATTCAAAAGGATCTTTCCTGGCGTGAGTCCATCCCATCCCTGCTGGGAGGATTGTCGATCGGCACCGTCACGCCCGGTAGATTCGGCGAGATCGGAAGGGTATTCTTCCTTGCCAGATGCGACCGTCTGCGGGCCATGGGCATGCTCGCTCTGGATAAATTCTATTCTTTTGTGCCGCTTCTTTTGGGTGGAGGCTGGGGGATCATTGCCTTGCTTTCATATCTGTTCAAATATCAGTTATTTATAACAATTCCGCTTGGTTTTCTCGGGATGCTTTTGTCCATTATATTGATTTTGGTGTGTTTGCATCCAGATTGGATTCGTTCGTTCGTCTATCAGGTCTCCGTTCTCTTTCCGCACAGGGAAAAAATCAAACCTTTTCTGCAAAGTCTTGATTTTTTCAAGAAAACCGATGCGGTCGCCCTGTTGCTGTTGTCGCTCCTGCTGTACGGTGTTTATATCTTTCAATTCTGCCTTTTCGCCCTGTCATTCCAAAAAATACCGCTGACAACCGCGCTCACCGCCACCTCCTCCACCATACTGGCGAAAACCCTTCTTCCCATTTCGTTTGCGGATCTCGGCATACGCGAGGGGGCTTCCGTGTTTTTTTTTATGAAATTCAATGTGGAGCGATTGACGGCCATCGGTAGTTCGCTGGTCCTGTTCCTCTGCAATGTGCTGATGCCCTCCCTGTTCGGCCTGGTTTTTCTCCCCAAACTGTCACTCAGGCGGCAGCCTAAAGAGTGATTTCCAATCTCAACTTTTGGTATATTATTTGCAACCTTGCCTGCGTCCAGCAGGATGACAGGAGCCTCTGAAGCGGGCTTGCTTACGCTGCCGGATTTCAGCTCCCAGGCAGCCCGTTGCCGGTGAATCTTCAATCTTGCGGGAAAACACAGGACGATTCGCTCGTTTACACCGGACAAGCCCCGGAGGATGCGTTCGCTGACAGATTGCAGCATCAATATAACGGATACTAGACTGAAAGGGAAAACGTGATGGGTTTCAATCTTTCCGGTAAAAACACGGTCAGAAAAAAAGTGAAAAGCAGGGACCGCAACTATCGGAACCCATTCAGGTTGAAAAATATCCTCATTGTCGCGGCCTGCCTTTTTACGGTTTTGATGACGGCCTTTTTCGTGCGCCTCCATTTCCGGTCTGTTCAGAAAATGGAAGTGCTCAGCCGCGAACTCGTGGATCTGCGCTCAGCCATGAATATCGACAGTGTGCGCCAGCACAAAATCCAGAAAGTACTTTCGATCATCGCCAAGTACAATCCCTCCCTGTCTTCCATGGAGGCCTATGATATCGCCGGCACCCTCTATGAAATGTCCGTCAAATACACCAATCTCGACGTCGATCTCCTTTGCGCCGTCATCACGCATGAGAGCGCAAAAACATGGGATCCCCGCATCGTGTCAAAGGCAGGCGCCATGGGGCTCATGCAGGTCATGCCGGTGACAGGCATGTTCGTGGCCAATTATGAAGGCCTGACCTGGACGACCCCGGACGAGATTCTCTTCAATCCGGTGTACAATATCCGTCTCGGCTCGAGGCTCCTCTCCTCGCTGATCGAAAAGTACAATCTGGAAGGCGCGCTCATCGCATACAACGGCGGCGAGAAACTGGCGGCCACATGGATGACGAACGGCAGGAACAACAATACCCTGTGGAAGGAAACCCGGGAATACGTGCCGGCCATTCAGGTGCTGTACAAGAATTATCTGTCGGAAAAACTCTGAGGCTGCCTCTACCCGTCCGCGCCTTCCTTTGAGGCGGAACCGGAGGAGCGGTTTCCGTCCGATCCAATAGAACAAATATTCAATTTTTTGATACGGTCGGAACATGAAGATCGCATTCATCAATTCCATCCGCATGTTCGGCGGCGGAGAGGTTTGGCTGTTCAGGACCCTGGAGGAACTCGGGCGCCGGGGGCACGACGTGTTTCTGCTGTGCAGGCCGGATACGCCGCTTTTCGACAAAGCCTCG
>JAFGEX010000094.1 GCA_016931355.1 bacterium | reverse complement strand
GAAGCTCAGGGTCGGCGCGGTGACCGCGACAATGCCCGGGGCTTTGCCGGCCATTTCAACCAGCGCCTTGGTGTTGAGCGCCGGGAGGATGACCCGCCCGATGCTTTCCCCGGACGGCCTGCAGAAGTGGGCGAGCCGTGCGAGAAAATAGGCCTCGTCCGCCGGGCAGGCGACGGCCATGGCCACGGAGAGGGACCCGTGCAGAAAATCGCATGTCTCCCTGCACCAGGCCGCGGTCTCCGCAGCCGTGACCGGATCCGTTTCCTCCCAGGGCAGCACGGGCTCCAGGACATCGGCCATGGATTTGTATCTTTCGATCAGGTCGGAATCCGTCTCCACTTCGGGCAATTCGTCCTGCAGAGCCTCGGCCAGAGACTCCAGGTTTTTCAATTCGGACAGAAAAACGCTCGAACGGGCCATGGACATGGGGCTGGCCTGCGCGCGGAGTTCGACCCAGAGCGAGATGCGGCCGGCGCCGGGATCCTGAGGCGGAGGGATGAAACGGATTTTTTCCCCGAGCTGGGAGAGCTGCCTGAAAAAAAGGCGCGGGAGAACACGGACCTGCCCCGGCGCATTGAGCAATTCAAACTGTATGGCCAGGACCGAATCATCGAGAAATTGCCCCCTCACCGAACCGATGCCCCGTCGCGGCGGGGTCTTCCGGGATTGAAAAGACAGGCGGTCCTGCGCGATCAGGAATTCCACGGGGACCGCCTGCTTGATCAATCCGATGATCTGATGCAAAACCAATTCACCGGCATTCGTTGCGCCGGTTTTCCAATTCAGTACCTGGGATTCGTTGTCGTTCGCCGCCATGTCTCTTCCCCTCCGGAAAGGATCATCAGAATCAAATGGACATCCGTTAGACATGCCAATACCGGGCCATGCCTTTTTAGCATAATCCAAGTGACCTGAAAACAACAGGATCCGGAAATGGTCCAAAATGAGTTTGACATGTTGATTTCATATGAAAATTGTATTATATTTTCTGTGTCTCGCTGATCGATATCAAAGTCCGCAAAATCAAACCATCCGTGCCGGAGGAATATGGAACACGAAGCGCTGGCGTTCGCCGGACGTTTTACCGCCTCCCCCAGTCCCTGCCACATCGAATGCGGATCGAAAGAGGATTTAGAAAAGCTGAAAAAACCGGAACTGCCCGTCGTTTACCTGGTGCGGTTCGTCACGGTTGAAACCCTGCTTTCCTTCCGCTCCCTCGTCATCGACTGCGGCACCAAAAACGAACGTGTCGACCTTTCGAAAATCCTTCTGGGCAGGGATAGAATCTGCCTGTTCCGCGGATCCTACAGCGGGACCCGGCAGATCGCCAGGAGCTGCAGGGCTCTTCTGAAAAATGCCCTGGATGAGAACGACCAGAATGTCTATTTCATCGGCATCTCGGACTCCCTGTTCGACATCCTCTGGGACCGGGAAAACAGGAAAAAGGCAGGGCCGTCCGGCAGAGGGAAAAAATCCCCGGCACGGTCGAGAAAAGCCGCCCTGCCCGCAAAGCGCTCCCAAATGCTGCTTCAACTCCTGCCCCCCTATTCCGTCCCGAAGGATCTGGCCAGGCGGTATGCCGGCCATTCGAACGAAGTGCGCCTGGTCCGCCGGATGATCGTACGCGCTTCTCATCAGGAAAGTCCGGTCCTCATCCTGGGAGAAACGGGGACGGGCAAGGAAATCGTGGCGCGCACCATCCATGAGCTGGACAAGAGAAGGAAAGGTCCCTTCACCCCGGTCAATTGCGCCGCCATTTCGCCCATGCTTTTCGAATCCGAACTTTTCGGACATGTCAAGGGAGCCTTCACGGATGCCAAGGAGGAAAAAGCCGGACTCTGGAAACTGGCGGGAAACGGAACATTATTTCTGGATGAAATAGCGGATCTTTCGCTGGATCATCAGGCCAGGATCCTCCGCGCCCTGCAGGACCGGGTGATCCATCCCGTGGGGTCCATGGAGGACGTCCCGGTGGAGGCGCACATCATTGCGGCCACCAACCGGGACTTTTTTGCCCTGGTGCAGGCCGGGAAGTTCCGCGAAGACCTGTACTACCGCCTCCGGTCCTTCACCATTTTCACGCCGGCCCTTCGCAACCATCCGGAGGACATCCCGCTCCTGGCGCAGACCTTCTGGAAGGAAATCTCCGCGCCGAACACCCGGAAATTGCCCGCAGCCATCATCTCCGAGCTGAAGGCCGCACCCTGGTACGGGAACGTCCGCGAGTTGAAGATGGTGCTGATGTATCTTTTCGGGCTTTTCGGCACGGAGCGCCTGACCGTCAACCATCTGCGGGCCGTTTACCGGTCCCAGAATCTGGAACCCGGGGAGCTGCGGTCCCCGGCAGGCGTGGAAAGCCCCGGATTCCATGCGGCCGAATGCCTGCGCCACCTGAAAAAGGCGGACGAGGTCCTGCGCGCCGTCAAGGTGACCCTGCGTCCGGTGCTCTACGGCCAGAGAAAAGGACATCCGGGCATGACGGAAATCCTGAGGAGCCTGCAGAACCATGTCCTGGAACTCGAAACGCTTTGCCTTCATCCCCTTCTCTTCTACCATGTGGAGACATTCGACAGCGTGCGGAAATGGAATGCGGGCTTGAAAAAACTGATCCCCCTCCTGCAGAGAAGGCGCGTCAGCGGGATCCCCGCGTACTGGCAGGCGAATCTGAGGGCCGGATACAAGGAAGCGCAGAACAGGATTTTCAGGGAGGCGGAGGAGCTGGTCGAGCATCATTAATGGATTCCGAACCTGATAAACATCCTTCAAATAGACAACTTCGAGTTTGACAATGGATTAATAAAAGGGTGATTCTTACCCTGAGGATTGTCTGGAGCATCCAAATGGATACCTATCGGATTTTCATTAGTTACTCCCATGAAGACATCGAATTTTCCAGAAAAATCGTCAATATCTTTGAAGACGGCGGATTTGAAGTCTTGTGGGACAAGAATTTCCAGTGCGGTCAAGGATTTCATGATCAAATCCGGAATTATATCAGCCATTCACACGTATTCGTACCCATCCTGACCGAGGCCTCCAATCGCAGAGGCTGGGTGCATCAGGAAATAGGCTACGCCATGGCAATTAAAATACCCGTATTCCCGATTGCATACGGCAAGATGCCGGACGAAATGCTTTATGGTCTTCAAGCATTCATATGGGAAGGCGATGAAAAAAGCATGAAAAAGAAGCTGTTGTCCTCCTCCTTTAAAACATTGATCGAGTTTTCACAGGCGAATTGCAGACCCTTTTATGAATGCGCGGAATTCCAGGAGGACAGGCTGGCGATGATGGTCGATTACGCATCCCGTGTGATCCATCTGGATAAATATGGTCATTTCCGTCAGTCTGCCACGCTGAGCGTATTTCATGTGCCGCCCGTCCCGATCAGCGATCCCGTCTGGATAAAGCATTATGGCACTAAAAAAGCAAGCCCATCCCGGATGCAAGGCACACTTAAGGAGCGGCTTGTAATGGAAAGACACGCAAGAAAGGAAGGTTGCAGTCTGATCATCCATCCCTATCAGAAAGAATTGAATGATTTGGGGAAGGATGCCAAAATCACAAGGATAAAAATGTTATTGGACTTCTTACACTCGATGCCGAATAAAGTGCCGGTTTTTATTGCAATCAAGAATGAAGAAAAAAAATTCAGAAGCATCACATGCGTTGGTGACTGGTTCGCAGCTGAATCGATATCTGGACAGGCCGGCGAAGGCTGGGAGCAGACGATATTCACGCGCCATGCCCCGACCATCCAATCCACCATCGAATCTTTTGACCGGGAATTGCGCAGGATACTCGAAAACCAGGGCATCGAACCGAAAGATTCCAAAAAACATGCAACACAAACTCTCAAGAAAATCATTTTAAAAACCGAATCGGAAAAAGAATGAGTACAGATTTAAAATATTTTAAATCCCGCTTGTTTGAATCTGTCAGCGCTCGCTTACCCCGTCACAAGCGGCTGGGAATGCGCTCACTGTCAGATCCACTGGGATTTCTGAAGGAAAACCGCCACAAGACCGATCCCGTGATGCTGCCATGGACCGAATTGATGAGGGCTGATTTCAAGAAGGACAACATCAACCAGGCCGCATACGCTTCCGAAATTCTGAGGCACAACGGCTGCCGTATTCGCAAGGCTGAAAAACCCGGAAAACCCCTTGTCCTGCCTGTCAAAGACATGGAGGCCATTGCTGAAATGGAGCAGGGGAGATGGGTCATCGAACGGCTCAGGTCCGGCCAGAAATTCGCAAAACAAAGGGATACTGAGAAAAAAAAGAGCCCTTACTTAACCGGCTGGAGGGAATTGCCTGAAGATGTCAGGCAATGGGACAGGAACACGGTGATAAACTGGCCGAAACTGCCGATGAATGCAGGAATTGAAATGGATCGAAAATAATGATTGGCAGCATAATTGCAGCATTATTAATCTATAAGAGCGCATTCACCACTGCTTGCTTCTGGGCAAGCGGGTGAGAATCAACATCCTTTTCACAAATGATCGGGGAATCCGGGTAAGCTTTCATGTTGTCATGAATATATGTAAAGGACTAAAAAGGTTGACTTTATGTCGCCGGGTACACATAAAATACTGCTGATCGAAGACTCCATGACCATCCGGTTCATGTACAGGGGGATTCTTGAGAATGCCGGTTATGTGGTCTTTACGGCTGAGAACGGAAGGAACGGGCTCAAATTCGTATCTGAAAAATCGCCTGACATCATCCTCCTCGATCTTCTTCTCCCGGACATGCATGGTCTGGAAATCTTGAAGACCATTCGGGCGAATCCGGCCACCAAATCCATACCGGTCGTGATTTTGACGAATCTCAAGGAAATGGAGGAAATCCAGAAAGCCATCAGCCTGGGCGCCAATTATTACGGATACAAGGGGCAGGATTCCCCCCAGAAGATCGTGGGGATCATTCAGAAGATTCTCGAGAAAAAAGACGCCAGATGATGCAGAGACACCCGAAGTCCGTCAAGCCGTATCAATTCCTCCTCTCATAAACCCTGACATAATCCACAACCATCTCCTGGGGAAAAGGCGTGGACGCATCCGGATTACCTGGCCAGTTCCCGCCCACAGCCACATTAAAAATGAAATAAAATTTCCGGTCGAACGGCGCATGCGGATTGTCCGCTGCGTTCTCGCTGAACCATTCCCGCGTCTTGTAATACTGCAGCGTGTCCACGTACCAGCGGATTTCGAGCGTATCCCATTCGAGCGCAAACACATGGAAATCATCCGCGAACGTCCCGGCGGGCAGGGTGTAGGATCCTCCCTTGAATGTGTTGTTGGGCCAGGTTCCACCGTAATGAAGCGTCCCGTAGATCTTTTTGGGTTCATGTCCGAGCAGCTCCATGATGTCGATCTCCCCGCTTGCCGCCCAGCCGCCGTATGCGGATTCCGTGGGCATCATCCAGAGGGCGGGCCAGATGCCCCTGCCGGAAGGCAGCCTGGCGCGGATTTCGAACCTGCCGTACTTCCAGTCCCCCTTGTTCCTGGTTTTCATTCTTGCGGAAGTGTACTGGCGCGTCCCGTCCGCGCCCGAATAGGTCTCCCGGACCGCCTGGATCACCAGGGCGCCGTCCCGGATGAATGAATTGCCCGGCCTGTCCGTGTAATATTCCAGCTCGTTGTTGCCGCACCCGTCACCGCGAACCTCATGCTCCCATTTCGCCGTGTTGATCCCCGGCCCGTCAAATTCGTCATTCCAGACCAGGCGCCATCCCTCCGGCTCCGGAATGCCCGGTGCCGCAGGATTTTTCTTGGACTTGCAATTCGGAAGGAACGCTGCCGCCAATCCCGCCAAAAAAAGCATGACAAACCGTTTTTTCATGAGTGTACCCCCTTCTTCTTGAATCGGAAAGCGAGCGCTTACACCGGGGCTTGCCTCTGGTCATGACCCGGACTTTGCCCCGGGGTAGGCGAATCTGCCTGACTGCGGCGCAGCCGGAAGGCACATCGTGATTCAGATCGAAGATCCCCCTGCAGCAAGCCGCCGGGAGGCTTCATCGAAACCCTTCAGCCCTTGCCGTCCCAGCAGTATGTGCACACCTTTTCCCTGGGAAGACCGATGGCCTCGATCATGTCCGGCAGGGTCTGGTATTTCAGGGAGGTCAGATTCAGCTTTTTGCGTATCACCTCCACCATGGCCGCGTAGGATTCCGAGCAATGATCCGTATAAAGCGCCAGATCCGGCTTCGGATTTTGATCGATCTCCGAAATGGCCTTCCTGCCTGCCAGGTCCATATCCGACCGCGTGCGCGAGAAATTCAGGAACCTGCAGGCATACAACAGCGGAGGACAGGCCGGCCGCACATGGACTTCCCTGGCACCGAACTGGAACAGTCGCCGGATGGTATCCTTGAGCTGCGTGCCGCGGACAATGGAATCTTCGCAGAAGAGGATTCTCTTGTTTTCGATGATGGCCCTGATGGGGATGAGCTTCATCCGGGCGACCAGATCCCGCACATCCTGGTTCTGCGGCATGAAACTGCGCGGCCAGGTCGGCGTGTACTTGACGAAAGGCCTGCAATGTGGTTTCCGTGATTCATTGGAATACCCGATTGCATGTCCGATGCCCGAATCCGGTATGCCGGCCACCAGATCCGCTTCCACCGCATCGTTTCGCGCCAGAGCTGCTCCGCACCGGTTCCTGGCATGCTCGACGTTGATGCCTTCGTAATCCGACGCGGGATAGCCGAAATAGATCCAAAGAAACGCGCAGATGCGCAGCTGTTTCCCGGGCGGAATCCTGGACTCCATGCCTTCCGGCGTCAGCCGGACCACCTCGCCGGGCCCGAGTTCATAACGGTGCTGGTATCCCAAATTCGGAAATGCGCAGGATTCCATGGACGCGCACAGGCCGTCCTGTTTCTCTCCGATGATCAGGGGCGTCCTTCCATACCGGTCGCGGCCGGCGTAAATGCAGTCTGGGGTCAGGATCAGAAAGGTGCAGGAACCGTCCACCAGCTCGTGAACCTTCCGTATCCCTTCCTCGAAGGATTCGCCCTGATTGATCAGGGTTGCGACCAGCTCCGTGGGATTGATGGTCCCGTCGTTCATTTCGGAAAAATGAACGCCCTTCTTCCTGAAGGCCTCATCCGCCAGATCCTGAAGATTGTTGATTTTCCCTACCGTCACCAGTGCATAGCTCCCGAGATGGGAGGTGATGAGCAGCGGCTGGTCCTCCATGTCGCTGATGCATCCGATCCCCATGTTGCCGGACATGCGCAGGATGTCGCTTTCGAATTTGGAACGGAACTGGGCGTTCTCGATGTTATGGATGAACCGGATAAAGCCGTCTTTGCCCCGCGCGGCCAGACCGCCCCGGCGGGTTCCCAGGTGGGAGTGGTAATCCGTGCCGTAAAAAAGATCCTCCACACAGTCACTTTTCGAAACAACGCCGTACAATCCGCCCATGTTGATGACTCCTGATCCTGTGATGTGAACGAAGGAATCTGTCAGCGAACGCTTGCTCCGGGGCCTGTCCCGGGGTGAGCGAGCGAGAAGTAATGTCTTATGCCCTCTGGATCGACGATTCCCCGGCACCTCACTGCCGGGGAGCTTCGATCCCCAAAGTTCAGCAAGGCCGCCGGATTCGATGCGTTCTATTATAGCAAGTGATTTCATTAAAAGCAAGCCTCGATTGCGGACCTGTCCCCGGAAAAATGCAGATCTGATTGCAGGCGCATTCCACTCGACAAGCCGCAGGGGAAACGGGCGAACATCAATGTCATATCGCAAGCAGATGGGGGATACCCGGAACAGAGCAGCCGTGAAGCCTCTATCTTTCCTGTCCGTTCCGTTATGAACCGATTGCAGCACGGTTCTTGTTGCATTTCAGGTATAAAATTTCTAAATTGAATGCCCGATTGAATTAACTTCGTGTTTTTTTGTGTTTTCGGAGTTGATTGCCGGGCAGGCGGGAAACACAAGGGCTGAGCGGAAAAAGCACATGCCGGAAACGGGTAGACGGAAATGAAACACCTGCGCATCATGGGACTGAAATTTCTCATCTCCCACGGCTTTTTCATGAATCGGCACACAGACAGGATCCGCCGTCGTCCTGCAGCCGTCTATTCCCGGCACGACAGCTGCAGGCATTTCCCGGATGCGAGATGGTGCGTCGCACCATCCGGAGCATTCTGCCTGGTGGACGGCGGCCTGGACAACGGCATCATCGCCTGCCGAATCACACTGGGAATGAACTGAAAAATCAGGAACCATCACCTTCATCCAGAGGATGTATATGGAAAATCTGAAAACCTTCAAATCCTTCAAGGGCCGGAAGGGGCCTCTTGTTCTCGTCATCATGGACGGGGTCGGACTGAACCCGTCTGAAACCGGCAACGCGGTGGCAGCTGCTCGCACCCCTGTCCTGGACAGGCTGATGAAAGAGTGCCTGAATACGAAGCTCCGCGCACACGGCACTGCCGTGGGTCTTCCCTCAGACAGTGATATGGGCAATTCCGAAGTGGGGCACAACGCCATAGGTGCGGGCCGCGTATTTGACCAGGGCGCCAGGCTCGTCAATCAGGCCATAGAATCCGGCAGCCTGTGGCAGGGCCGGACATGGCAGAAACTCATCGGCAGCTGCCTGGATAAAAAGGGGACTTTACATTTCATCGGGCTCTTCTCGGACGGAAACGTACACAGCCATTTGGATCATCTCAAAGCCATGCTGCTCAAGGCCAGGGAGCAGGGAATCCAGAAATCGAGGATACATATTTTACTGGACGGCAGGGACGTGGGAGAAACATCCGCGCTGGATTATGTCATCCCCTTCGAGGGCTTCCTCAAGGAAATCAATTCCGCGGGCGCGGATTTTTCCATTGCATCCGGCGGCGGCAGGATGCTGGTGACCATGGACCGGTACGAGGCGGACTGGAACATCGTCAAATGGGGATGGGAAACGCATGTGCACGGGAAAGGCGAGCTTTTCCCCTCGGCCGAGGAGGCCATCCGGGCCATCCGGAAACGGCAGCCCGGCGTCACGGACCAGTTCCTGCCTGCATTCGTCGTGGGGGACGGAAAGCCGGCCGGCCCCATACAGGACGGGGATTCCGTCATTTTCTACAACTTCCGCGGCGACCGCGCGATCGAGATCAGCCGGGCTTTTGAAGAAAAGGATTTTTCCAAATTCGACCGCGGCCGCATCCCGCAGGTCGAATACGCGGGCATGATGGAATACGACGGAGACCTGCACATCCCCAAACAGTATCTCGTGGAGCCGCCGGCCATTGACCGCACCATGGGCCAGCTCCTGTCGAATTCGGGCGTGACGCAGTTGGCCATCAGCGAAACGCAGAAATACGGCCATGTGACCTATTTCTTCAACGGCAACTGGAGCGGCAAGTTCAACGCTGAACTGGAAACCTACATCGAAATCCCGTCGGACCGCGTTCCATTCGAACAGCGTCCCTGGATGAAAAGCGCGGAAATCACGGACCGGCTCATTGCCGAACTGGAAACAGGCAGGCACCGGTTCTGCCGCGTGAATTATGCGAATGGGGACATGGTCGGCCACACGGGTGTATTCGAATCCGCCGTGCTGGCGGTCGGCTCCGTGGACCTGGCCCTCGGCAGGCTTCTGCCTGTTGTTGAAAAACTGGGAGGCATTGCCGTCGTGACTGCGGATCACGGCAACTCGGACGAAATGTTCGAGCTGGACAAGGCCGGCGCACCCAAAAAGGACGAAAACGGCAGGATCAAGCCCAAAACCGCCCATACCCTGAATCCGGTTCCCTTCATTATCTACGATCCGACCGGCAAGGGTGAATACCGTCTCTCCGGGATTCAGAAACCGGGGCTCAGCTCCATTGCGGCCACCTGCCTCCTGCTTCTGGGATTTCAGCCTCCGGAGGATTATGATCCTGCTGTCATCGCATTCTAGGATGGAACGGCCCGCATGAAAAGGTTTTTCCTCCGCCTGAAATCCGGCATCCTCTCCCGTCTCTCGGATCTCGGCGAAATGGCCTTCCTCTGGATAGACACCCTGAGATACGGATTCCGCAAACCGTTCGAAATCCGCGCCCTGCTTGATCAGATGGAGGAAATCGGGATACGCTCCCTTTCCATCGTGGTCATCAGCACGTTTTTTGTCGGCATGGTCCTGGCCATTCAGGTCGCCTACTCCGAGGCTAATTTTGCAGGGAGAGTCATGGTGGGGATCGGCGTCGGCGTTGCGATCACCAAGGAATTCGGCCCCCTCCTGACGGCCCTGCTGGCAGGCGGGAGGGTCAGCGCGGGCATTACCTCGGTGCTCGGCACCATGCAGGTGACCGAGCAGGTGGACGCCATCAAGCTGCTCGGCGCCACGCCGGCCAAGAAGCTCGTTTTTCCCAGGATATTCGCCGCGCTTCTCTGTTTCCCGCTTCTGACCGCTGCCGCGGATTTCATGGGCATAGCCGGCGGCCTGGTCGTCAGCCTGGCGGACATCAAAATGTCCTTTACAACCTACATGTCCCAGGTCGAAAGGTCGGTCACGCTTTCGGATTTCTTCGGCGGCCTTCTAAAATCCGTGTTCTTCGCCTTCTTCGCATCCCTGATCGGATGCCATTACGGCCTGCGTGTAGAGGGCGGCGCAGAGGGCGTGGGCAAGGCCACCACCCGCTCCGTGGTGGCCACATCGGTAAGCGTCATGATCGCGGACTTCTTTTTGACCAAGCTGCTGGTGATCCTTTGACAGGAAGCGTCCGAATCCGGAGGCAGGCCAAAAAAACGCCGCCCTTCGCCTTTTTCGACGAGGTTTACAAGTCCTTTGACTCGAAAGAGGTTCTCCGCGGCCTGACCCTGCTGATCCGGAAAGGCGAGGTGTTGGTTATTCTCGGCGGAAGCGGCAACGGCAAGACCGTGATCCTGAAGCATATGGTCGGCCTGGTGGCTCCGGACAGGGGCCGTGTGTTCATTGACGGGAGGGACATTTCGCGCCTGGACGACAACCGCCTTCTCCCGGTCAGGCGCAAGGTGGGATTCCTGTTTCAGAACGGCGCGCTTTTCGATTCCATGTCCGTGTTCGACAACATCGCCTTCCCGCTGAAGGAGCACACCGCCATGAACGGAGAGGAAATCCGCGTGAAGGTGCATGAAAAGCTCAAGCTGGTCGGCCTGGAAGGCGTCGAGTGGATGATGCCGGCCGCTCTCAGCGGCGGCATGCGGAAGCGCGTGGCACTGGCCCGGGCGATCATCCTCGAGCCGGAGGCGCTGCTCTATGACGAGCCCACGACAGGGCTGGATCCCATCACCACCAAATGGGTGACCAAGCTCATGCGCAATGTTCATGAATCGCTGAAAATCACGTCCGTCATTGTCACGCACAATATCCAGAGCGCCATGGCCGTTGCGGACCGCATCGCATTCCTGTACAGGGGGCGCATCAAATTCGTCGGCACGCCTTCAGAGATAGGCGCCTGTGATGATCCAATCGTCCAGGAATTTCTGAGAAGCTAGGGGTTTTCCGCTATGAATCGTAATTTTTCCACCGTTCTCCGGGTCGGCATCTTCGTGGCCGCCTCCCTGACCATCCTGGTCCTCTTCGTGTTCTCGATCGGAGGGCGCTCCACCCCATTCTCCGGCAAAGCCCGGTATTTGATCCAGTTCGAATCCACAGCCGGGCTGTACGAGGGCGACCCCGTGCTCCTCACCGGCGTGGAGATCGGAAACGTGTCCCGGATTTACTTCCCTGAAAGCCTGGAGGAAAAAAGAATCCGCGTGGAAATCTCCATAGACAAACGGGTGAAAAACCGGATCCGGAAGGATACGAAGGCCCACATCGGTTCCGCCAGCCTGGTTTATGGAAAAGTGGTGGCATTGACGCCCGGCAGCGCGCAGCAGCCGGAAATACCGGAAGGCGGCATGATCGATGCAGAGGAGGCGTCCGGGTACAAGGACATCGTGGACAACACCGGCGTCGTTGTGGAAGACCTGCAGAGAATCGTGGCAAAACTCGACCGGGGGCAAGGCGCGCTCGGCGTGCTGCTGAACGAACCGCTCGAAATCAAGAAAACGCTTCACCACCTGAACCTGTCCATGCAGAGAATATCCGGAATCCTGGAAGGCCTGGAAAAAGGGGAAGGCGCTCTGGGAGCCGCCCTCTCCGACACGACCGACTTCCATCAGGCTCTGGAGGATTTCAAGACCGCGACAGGCGACCTGAAAGAGATCACCGGCCGTCTGCGCAGCAAACGCACCCTCATGGGGAAGATGATCAACGATGAGGCATACGGCGACTCCGTCACCCAGGACCTGAAAACCGCGATGCATGAAATCGCCGGCATCGCGACCAAGCTCAATTCGGGCAAGGGATCCGCGGGCCTCTTCATCAACGATCCTTCGGTTTACGAGGGGCTGCAGCACGTGATCCTGGGCATGGAAAAGAGCCGGATGACCCGCTGGATGATACAAAACCGCAGAAAGGCCGGCGAAGCGGAAGAACGCAGGCAGGAATCCCGGCAGAATGATGCCAACGAAACATCAAACGACCCGTAGGGGCGGACCCCCGTGTCCGCCCTCGCAGGGGAATCCGGGAATGATTGGATACGGACCCCCGTGTCCGCCCGGCGGCGGAGAACGATTGATCCGGATCATAATGGGTAGGGGCGGCCCCCTGTGGCCGCCCTCGCAGGGGAATCCGGACATGATTGAAAACGGCCCCCTGTGGCCGCCCATCCATTGGAACGATTCGTCCGGATCATAACCGGCACACACGGACCCCCGTGTCCGCCCGAAAACAATACACGACGACCAATACAATGCGAGGATACCATGTTCAATTACCTCCCTCAAATCGTCATTCTCATCTTTTCCGTCATATTCCATGAAGTGGCGCACGGCTGGATGGCCTTGCGTCAGGGAGACAATACGGCCCGGGCCATGGGGCGGCTGACCTTGAATCCCGTCCCCCACATCGACCTGTTCGGAACGATCATTCTGCCGCTCATTCTCGTGCTCTCGGGCTCCAGGGTGTTGTTCGGATGGGCAAAACCCGTCCCTATCAATCCCTGGAACATGCGGGATCCGAGAAAAGGAGAAATGCTCGTATCCGCGGCCGGCCCCGGATCGAACCTGCTCCTGGCCGTCATCGCAGCCCTCATGTTCCGCTTGGTGGCGACATTCGCAGGTCCACAGAGTTTTTATGCAAACATGATCATCTATGCGGTGGCGATCAATCTGGTGCTCTGCGTCTTCAACCTGTTCCCCATCCCGCCGCTTGACGGCTCGCATATTCTGATGCATTTCCTGCCCAGGGAATGGGCGGAGAAATACAGCCGGATCGGGAGGTACGGCATCTTCATCCTGTTCTTCCTCCTCTATTTCGACATCCTGGACCGCGTCCTCTACCCGATCGTGTCATTCGCCATGGTTCTGCTGTTGTCCTGAGACAAGGACTGCGCCCGTCGGCGGTGAAACCGGGAAGGATTTGTTCAGATCATGATTCGTAGGGGCGGACCCCCCATGTCCGCCCTTCGTTGGGGAATCCGGACATGACTGGAAACGGCCCCCTGTGGCCGCCCTTCGTTAGGCAATCCGGACATAACTGAAAACGGACCCCCGTGTCCGCCCGGCAATGGGAATCATGGATCCGGATCATGACCTTCGGGGGATCCGGAAACATCTGAAATCAGACACAGGCGAACAAATTCCATTGGAAAACATGCGAATTTTTATTATTTTCTGCCAATGAAGAAAAAAATCGATATCCTCCTCCTGGTCCATCATGAAACGGAAGCCGTACGCATCGAGAAAGAGATACGGTCCGCCGGACTGTCCTTCACCATCACGCGCGCGGCCGGCGAATCCGACCTGATCGATCGATTGAAGGCGAATATTCCGGACGTCCTGCTGTCCAGTCATTTCCTTCCGCAAATAAACGGCCTGGATATCGTGCGGCTGGTCCGCAATCAATCGCCGGACATCCCCATCATCCTGATCAGCGGTTCCATCGATGAAGAGACCACCGCGGAATGCCTCAAAGCCGGAGCATCGGAAATCATCAAGGACCGCCTGAGCCGCCTCGGGCCCGCCATCATCGCAGCCGTTGCGAAGAAAAAGTCGGATCATGACAAACGGACGGCGCAGGAGGCCCTGGACAGTTCGGAGGCCCAGTACAGGCGCCTCTTTGAATCCGCGCGCGAGGGGATACTGGTGCTCGACCTCAAGGAATCGAAAATCACGGACGCCAATCCGTATATGCTGACGCTGCTGGGATGCAGGCCCGAAGCCGTTCTGGGTAAAACCCTGTTTGAGATCGGCCTTTTCAAGGAACGGAAGGAATACGAGGACGCTTTCGACACGCTGCAGAAACAGGGATTCCTGGTCGTCGACGAACTGATTTTAAACCAGCCGCAAGGGAAATCCATCATCGCGGAAATGTCCTGCAACACCTACAGGGTCGGACTGCGGATGGTGGCCCAGTGCAACGTCCACGACATCACCGAGAGAAAGAACGCCGAGGCGGAGCGCGAGAAGATCAGCGCCCAGCTTTTCCAGGCGCAGAAGATGGAGGCCATCGGCACGCTGGCAGGCGGCGTCGCACATGACTTCAACAACCTGATGACCGCCATTCAAGTCAGCGCGGATGTGGCCATGATGAAGATCAGCGAAGAGGATGCGCTATACAAGGATTTCAAGGAAATCCGCCTGGCGGCGCTCAAGGCATCCGGGCTGATCCGCCAGCTGCTGCTGTTCAGCCGGGAGCATCCCATGGCATTTCAGGCGATTGACCTGGATGAGGTCATCGAAACCCTGCTGCGCATGCTGAAGCGCCTGATCGGCGAGGACATCAAGATCCAGACCCGGCTGGATTGCAGGGACTGGAGCGTACAGGCGGACATGACCAACATGGAACAGGTTCTCATGAACCTGGTGCTCAACGCCAGGGATGCCATGCCCAAAGGCGGCAGGCTGATGATCCATACCAAGCCGATCCTGTTCGACGAGGAATCCTGCAGCGCCATGCCGGAGGCCAAACCCGGCCAGTATGTCTGCCTGTCCATCATCGACACCGGGGTCGGGATGGACCGGCCCACGCTTGAACGTATTTTCGAGCCGTTTTTCACGACCAAACCGCCCGGTAGGGGCACCGGCCTGGGCCTTGCGGTTGTTTACGGGATCGTCAAGATGCACAAGGGATGGATCCATGTGGACAGTTCGCCCGGGCACGGATCCGCCTTCCAGGTTTACCTCCCCGCCGCTTCCGAGAAATCCTCGGAAAAATCCGAAAAGAAAGTCGCCATCCAGGAGCTGCACGGAAGGGGACAGAAGATCCTGCTTGTGGAGGATGAGGACAAGGTCAGGGAATTTACGGCCAAGGCCCTGGAAAAATGCGGTTATTCGGTCCTGGTTGCAGGAAACGTGTCCGAGGCTTTGAATGTGTTCCGGAATCAAAAGGGTGATTTTGATCTGGTTTTCAGCGACGTGGTCCTGTCCGACAGGACCGGCATCGATCTGGCGGACGAAGTGTCCTCTTTGTCTCCGAAAATGAACATCCTTCTCTGCAGCGGCTACATGGATCATAAGTCCCAATGGCCGCTGATCCGCCAGAAAAACTACCGTTACATTCAGAAACCCTACGCGCTCGCGGAGCTCCTGCGGGCCGTGAAGGACGCGATCAGGCCTTAGGCCGGAGCGCCCGAAGGATCCGGGGCTGGATCTGCATGGCCGGTTTCGTAAAATTGCCGGCGGCCTATGCTCAACCCCGGTGTTTTATCTATCGCATCTGATCCCTCCCCGGCTCCCGGATCCAAATCCCCAGAAGAATCATGGCCGTCAGCGCAAGTCCCGCACCCATGCCAAAGGCAATCCGGGCTCCGAATCTGCCGTAAAGCAGGCCGAAAAGGATGCTGGCCGGAAGCGTGGCCAGGCCGGTTGAAAAATGATACAGCCCGAACGCTGCTCCGCGTCTGTCCGGAACGACCATCTCGGACACGAGTGCCTTTTCCGCGCCTTCGCTGAAGGCATAGAACAAAGCATAGACTGCAAAAAGAACAAATGTAGCGGGTACCTGGAAACCCCCGGGGAATGCATCGAGAAAGGCGAAACAGACATACACAGCCGTATAGATCCCCCAGCCGGCCGTGATGACCGGCTTGCGCCCGATCCGGTCAGAAAGGGAGCCCAGGGATGTGGAAAAGGCACTTTTAACCAGATGAAAAAAAGACCAGATCAGGGGCAGGAAAAGGATGTCCACAACCTGTTTCTGCTGCTCCGGGCTGCCGAAAGCAACGACCGTTTCTCCGAGCAGCGGGATTTTCCTCACCCAGTCAAAGAGGATTCCGCTCCGATGGACGGCTTCATGAGCCCTGAACAGCAGGAAGGCATCCGAGGAGTTGCCGAGCGTGAAAAGAACGAGCACGGCTAAAAATCGCATGAATCCGCGATCCGCGGACTTCAGAGAAAATCCCCTGACTGAGCCGGGCGTTTTTTCCGACCGGTCCTCTTTCACGAAAAAAACAATGGTGAGCACTGCAAGAATGCCTGGGACAAGGGCCAGCGCAAAGGTCCAGCGGAGTATTTGAATCGTGTCCCGCCTGCCCGCTGCAAGCACCAGGACCATGACCGCGATCAATGCGAGAACAGGGCCCAGCATGGCCCCCGCGTGATCCATGGCCCGATGGAAACCATACGCCCTGCCCCTCATGCCTGAGGGCGTGGTTGCAGCGATCAGCGCGTCCCTGGGCGCAGTACGGATGCCCTTGCCCACTCTGTCCATCATCCTGATGAAGACGATCTGCCATGCTGCGGATACCGCGCCTGTCAGTGGGCGCATCAGGGATGACAGGGTATAGCCGGCCAGAATCAGGGGCTTTCTTTTCCCGGAACGGTCCGACCAGGCTCCACTCAGCAGCTTGAGCATGGACGCCGTTGTTTCCGCCACGCCCTCGATCACACCGAGCAACAACGCCCCGGACCCCAGAGCCCCGACAAACAGCGGAATCAGGGGATAAATCATTTCCGAGGAAACGTCCGTCAGAAAACTCGTGACGCCGAGCGCGATGACTGTGGACGGGATGACCGCTTTCTTCTTCAAATCAGGATTTCCTTTCCGTTCAGAGATAGGGTCCGCTTCCAGAGACCCCGGGCTCAACCCCATGATCAGAGAGATACCGGGATGCCCCTGCCTGCGAGGTATTCCTTGACCTGGCGGATCCCCAGAATGCGGAAATGAAAGACCGACGCTGCCAGCAATACTCTTGCTCCTCCGACCGTGGCAGCATCGTAGAAATCCTCCAGCCTGCCCGCGCCTCCTGACGCCACAACAGGCACCTTCACAGCCTTCGAGATCGCTGATGTAAATTCGAGATCGTAGCCCTTCTGAGTGCCGTCTCCGTCCATGCTGGTGGGGAGTATCACGCCTGCCCCGGCCTCCTCGCATTGCATGGCCCATTCCACAGCATCCCTGCCTGCCGGCCGGGTGCCGCCTGCAGTCACCACTTCGAACCCGGACGGCATGGCCGGATTTCGCCTGCCGTCAATGGCCACAG
>JAFGEX010000093.1 GCA_016931355.1 bacterium | reverse complement strand
CGTGTAGGGCCAGTTGGTCACGCCGTCGCTGGTGAACATCGTCTGAACCTTGCCCGCGAACAGGCTCCCGAGGAAACGTCCGAGGCCGAGCGCAATGATCGCGATGAGGCTCTGGGCCGAAGCCCGGATGTCGGACGGGGCGACCTTGTCCACATAGATGAAGGCCGCGACGAAGAAGAACACGTAGCAGAATCCGTGCAGCGCCAGGGAGGCGATGACGAGCCAGGCCGGCTTCCCGATCGCGAAGATGATGTACCGGATCGGCCAGGCCACGGCCCCGATGGCCAGCGTGTTCCGCATGCCGTATTTCTTGAGGAAGATGGGGAGAAGAATCAGCATGACGAATATCTCGGCGAACTGGGCGATGGTCATGACCGCGGGTATGGATTTCGCCGATACGCCGATCGCGTCGGAAACGAGAAACGGCGCAGTCAGGATGTAGTAGAACTCAAGCTCGGTCGCCACCACGAAGGTGATGCACGCGAAGATCAGGAAATCCTTGTCCTTGAGCATCTTGAGCGCCTCGAGGAACGCCCAGGGCTTCGTGCTCTCCTTCTTGGGAGGCGTGTGCGGGAGGCTGAGGGATTGAATCCCCATGAGAATGGACAGGAGGCCTGCGAGGAACAGGGCGTCGCCCTTGACCATGACGCTCTCGCCCATCACGCGCCAGCCCGCCAGTATCCAGCCGGCTGCGATCCATCCGATGGTACCCCATACACGGATGCGGCCGAATTCCGTTTCGGAATTCTTCAGGTTGATCATGGCGATCGAATTCGTCAGGGCGAGCGTCGGCGCGTAGAGCAGGCAGTAAACCATCATCAGAGTCATCATGGCCGTATAGCTGCTCATGCGCGACATGACGATGAGCAGAATCCCGCCGGCCGCCTGGAGGAACGCGATGACCTTCTCGGACGCAAAATAACGGTCCGCAACCTGGCCGCCGATGAAGGGGGAGATGATCGTGGCCAGCGGGAGCAGGGCGAAAACCCAGCCTGTCTGGAATCCCGAAAAGCCGAGATCGTTCATCAGGTAGGCTGAGAGCACCGGCGCCCAGGCGCCCCAAACCGCGTACTGCAGAAACATCATGATGCCGAGCCTCACTTTGGTACTCATGTCTTCCTCCCCTTGGATGAGTGTGCACCGTGTATGACAGGTTTAAAAGGCGTCCGGCCGGACAACGGGATCCGGTCTTTTTTGAAAAATAGACACTTTTTTCAATTCATGCAAACGAATTTTTCCTTCGCCGCAGGTTGAAATCATCCTCCGGACCGCGGCGAAAAGGCTCCGTCAAGGGGTTGTCCGCGGACCGCACCGGCGCCCTGCAAAAAAAGGCGGATGATCCGTTCCGTTCAAGGCGTTCCCCATCCTCCACATCACCGGAACCCTGTTTGCATCCCGCCCAAATATTGCTTATATTGGATCAAACAGGGAAAAGCCCGACATGAGCATGCAGATCAGCGCCAAAATCCTCCAGTACTTCTTCAGGCCGTTGGCTGGGCAGGATTCCGTCTCCTTCAAGACCCTGTTCCGGAATTCCCGGAAAATCCTGATCATCTGGCCCGACACGGCGGCCCTTCCCGCCACCGAAGATCATTTCAGGAAAATAAGGGACCTGTTCACCCGGCGTTCCGTTGCTGTCCTGATGCATGAAGCCTGCGAAGGCGGGTCCGTTTTTAAGATCCTGTCCTGCGTCCAACTGGACATTTCCCCGAAGGCCGGATTGAGAAAAATCATGAAGTCCGGCAGGATCCGGTCCCTGTGCAGGCAGAAATACGACTGCCTGATCGATCTGAACCCCCGGATCAACCTTGCAGCCTTTTACCTCTGCCGCAGGCTCGATGCGCCCCTGCGCATCGGATTCGCCAAGCCCGGCTCCAATGCCTTCTACAATCTGGTTTACGCCGCCCATGCCGGGGACGTTTTCGAAACGCAGGTGGACGGCCTCTGGAAATTCCTGAAAAAATTCCAGGAATAAAAAAAAAGCCTCCCCCGCATGGAGAGGCTTGAACATTCTGCTGCTTTCCGCCGCCCTCAATTGAAAATATGCAGTTCGGGATCCACCCTTTCGTTGTTCAGAGCGACTTCGTAATGAAGGTGGTATCCGGTTGTCCTCCCCGTATTGCCGACTTCACCGATCGGCTCCCATCTCAACACTTTCTGTCCGGGCCTCACCAGCACATTCGAAAGATGGGCATACTTGGTCGTGTACCCGTATCCGTGATCGATCACGATGTAGATCCCGTACTCCTTGTGCATGCGAGGACGAAGACAGACCTCCTTGACCACGCCGTCCGCCGTGGCGAGAACCTTGGTCCCGACAGGCATCGGGATGTCCACGCCCGGATGATGCTGCATTCTCCGTATCACCGGATGGAAGCGGATGCCGAACCGGTCGTTGATGCGGCCGCCGAGAACGGGCATGATGGAGGGGAGATGGTCGATCCGGTTCTCCTGCTCCTTCAGCACGTTCGTGATTTCCGCGAAATTGCTTCTTTCGAGGCTGACGTCCCTGAACAGCTTGCTTAAATCCAGTTGTATTTCCTGCGCCGTGCGGCTGATCTCATCCGGATAATAGGCGAAATCGAAAAAGCTGTAGTCGTTCGGCCCGCCGACGCCCACGCGCCGGATGTCATCGTCGATCGGCTGCAGATGCGCCGCGTTCCTCAGCTCATTGCCCGCCTTTTCGATCTGGGAGATGCGGCTGCTCAGCGTCAGGACCTGGTCCTTGATGGTCAGCAGTTCTCTCTGGAGATGTTCCCGGTCTTTCTTGAGGGAGACGATACGATAGTTGTGGTAGAATCGCGTGAAAACACCGATGATGACCGCCACCAAAACGAACAGGGCTACCCCACCCGAGATCGAGTACCAGTACAACTGATTCCCGTTCAGGCTGATTTGCCTGATGGCAGTCCCCTGCTTGGGCATGTACATCAGGCGAAATCTTTCTCTCAGCATCCTCTCTCCCTCTTCCAAGGTGCGCCGGATGGCAGGCTGACAGGAATGGAATAATTTATAGAAAATAAGAATTTTATCAAATCAAGTCAAGCGGAAATTGATGATTTGATAAGGTCCGTGCATCCCTGCCGCCGATTCCGGAATAAAAGCCCCTCCGCAGCAGGTTGCCGGGGGATATTGAAATTCGCCGGCAGGGAGCTGCCGCCAATCTTCCATCTGTAAGGATAAAATACGGTGTTTCGTCCCGCATCCCTGCGGCAGGCAGCTGGGAATGCACTCCCCACACCGGTAAAAGTTTCGGCCCAAACCCCGGGGAATGCACCTGCCGACGGATTCTCCTCCGTCCGGCCCGTTTACTTATCCGAGATAAGCCCTGAGCATTTTGCTCCGGGATGTATGCCGCAGCCTCCGGATGGCCTTTTCCTTGATCTGCCTGACCCGCTCCCGGGTCAGGTTGAACCGCTCACCTATTTCCTCCAGGGTGAGGGGATGCTCCCGGTCGAGGCCGAAATAGAGGCGTATGACCTCCGCCTCGCGTTCGGAGAGGGTCTTGAGCGCGCGCTTCACCTCGATCCGCAGCGATTCATTGAGCAGGATGTCGTCAGGCGGCGCCTGCTGGTCGTCCTGTATCACATCCAGCAGGCGGTTGTCGTCCCCCTGGTTGAAGGGCGCATCCAGCGACAGATGCTTGCCGGAAATCTTCAGCGTGTCGGATACCTCATAGGCCGTCATTTCCAGCTCCTTGGCAATCTCGCTTGCGCTGGGTTCGCGCTCGAATTCCTGTTCGAGATTGCTGAACGCCTTGCCGATCTTGTTCAGCGCGCCGACCCGGTTCAGGGGCAGACGGACGACCCGGGACTGCTCAGCCAGGGCCTGGAGGATGGACTGACGGATCCACCAGACGGCATAGGAGATGAATTTGAATCCGCGCGTTTCGTCGAACCGTTTGGCGGCCTTGATCAGCCCCAGATTGCCTTCATTGATCAGATCTCCGAGGGTCAATCCCTGGTTCTGATACTGTTTGGCCACGCTGACCACAAAGCGGAGATTGGCCTTGGTGAGCTTTTCCAGGGCATCCTGGTCGCCCTTCTTGATCCTCCGGGCCAGTTCAATTTCCTCTTCCGGAGTGAGGAGAGGGACTTCCCCGATTTCCTGGAGATATCGGTCCAGCGACTGATTCGCACGGTTTTTATTTCTTCTGCTCATAGAGGCATTCGCCCTTCGTGGGATTATGGTTTCGCCCTTCCAGTACTCCTAAACGACCCCCGCAGGCATCCTGTTCCAAAAAACACTTGACATTTGGAATAAAATTGATAAATTTGCCATTGTCATGAAAAAGACCTTCATCATCCCGGCGGCCTTCATCTTGTTTCTGCTCATTGCCGCGGAGGCGGATCCCGGCGTTCAGATCAGCGATTTTCACGCCTCCCGGGACGGCAATGCGGTTCTCCTCGAGTGGGTGACGGAATCCGAATCGAACCTTCTGCGGTTCGACATCCAGCGCAGCACAGATCAGCGGTACTGGCTGAAAATCGGCGAGAACGCCGCCATCGGCGAGTCCAGTTCGAGCCGGCATTATTCATACCGGGATGACACCATTTTCAAGACCGGACAATCCAATTTTTATTACCGCCTCGTTGTCATCGACAAGAACCAGCAGAAGAGCATTCACTCCGTGATCGCCTCCATCGCCGGAAGCTCCGGCATCCGGCATACCTGGGGCAGCATCAAGGCCATGTTTCGTTAAAGGCCCCTAAAGGCGAAGGCAGCCTTTTCCTTTCTCCCCTTGTTTTTAGAAACCCTCCTGATGAAACCGAGCACCTCGGTTTCCAGCCTGTGCCGGTCCGCTCCATGGGTGATGATGTGGCACGGGTCATCCAGCAGGATGCGGCGCTTGTCGCCTGAGCCGAGTGCGGCTTCAATCCGCGCGGCGTTTTCGAAAGACACCGTGGGATCTCCTTTTGCATGGAGGATCAGCGCCGGGCAGGTGACTTCCGATAGCCGCGGCCGCATATCCGCCAGCAGTTTTTGAAACTCCATGACACCCGCCAGCGGATACCGGTCATAGGCGATCTGCAGGCCCTCATCGGAAAGATGGGCGCCTTTCTTTTTTTTCCAGTACCGCTTGAACGGGAGCACCAGCGGCAACAGCCGGATCCCGGGCCTTTCGAGCCGAAAGGGAGCCGCCATGGAAATGACGCCTTCCAGCCTGCTCCTGGCCGCCAGGGCATAGGCCAGGGCTCCGCCCATGGAAAGCCCCGCAGCGAAGATGCTGTCGCATTGACCGGCCAGGCGGTCCCTGGCATGCATCAAAGATTCCACCCATTGTTCCCAGCGTATCCCGATCAGGTCCGGAGGGATTGTGCCGTGCCCCGGCAGCAGAGGCGCCATGACGGTGAAGCCCGCGGATGAAAGATGGAGGCCGAGTTCCCTCATGGACCAGGGCGTGCCCGTGAACCCGTGGATCAGCAGGACGCCTGTTTTTCCTCCCTTGAAAAAGAAAGGAGCGGTATGCGCCCCCATGGAATG
>JAFGEX010000092.1 GCA_016931355.1 bacterium | reverse complement strand
GATCCCTTGACATTGATGATCTCGTCCGCCCTGGAGGCGTACCGGTAATCCCATCCGGCCCGCCATCTGCCCCAATGAATTTCGAGGCCTGTGACGATGTGGCGGCGGGACCGGTACGGCAGTGTTTTCATGGAATCCAGGTTGACCGGGTCCATGAACGTCATCCCGCATTGGCCCGTCAACAGCCCGTTCAGGACGGTGGCCTTGATCTTGGCCTCCGCTCCCCGTATTCTGGCCCGCCCCTGGTTGACGAACTGATATGCGTTCAGGTCCTGGTTGTAATTTACGTCTATCATGTTTTTGTAATGGCTCCAGAACAATGCCCCGTCGAGCAGCAGGGAGGGGGCCAGCCGGTCCAGGAATCTCCCGAGCGGTCCCGGGCCCGGAGACTGCGGGGATTCCGCCTGATGCCTGCGGGACATGATGATCTGGGAGGCGCCGAGTTCGAAGGTCCAGGCGCGCTCCGAACTTTTCAGGTCCCAGTTGGGCATCACGCGCACGCCGGAGACAATGGTGTTCGCAAAAACTTCCGAGATGGACGGAGCGCGGAAACCGTGTCCTGCGGAAGCGCGTATCGATGTTCCCGGCACAGGCTTGAAAACCCATCCGGCGCGCGGGCTCACCTGCTGGTCATGGGAGAGGCCGGTCACGCGGTGAAAATCGTACCTGCAGCCGGCGGTCAGCGTATTCCGGTCTCCCAGGCGCAGCGCGTCTTCCGCATACACGGCTGCGTCCGCGGTGGATTGGTTTCCGTATATCGTGGCTTCCGTGACGTTTCCGGTCAATTCCATGCCGAGGGTCCAGGACTGAACGCCGGCCAGAACATCCGCCTGTGCCTCGAATCCGAACCGGTCCGTCCTGGCCCAATCCCGGTTGTTGCGGAACAGGTTCTTCCAGTCGTTCCGGTACCAGTTCGCCTTCAGGGTGTAGGCCAGATTGCGGCCGGCAGCGTGCTGGAAGGTGGAAATGACGCTGAATTTATCATAACGAATGCGGTCGCCGAGCGATGCCGGCGGCACAACCATGGGATTGTCCTGGCTGATCCATTCGATGAGGTCCCCGTGATCGTTCAGGGCCCAGTTGCCCGTGATCATCAAGGTCTTGTTGCCCGAAAAGCGCATTCTGGCCTTGGCCAAAAAGCTGTACCTGGAATAGTCTCCGTTCTGCAGGTATCCGCTCGAACGCTTTCTGCCCGCTGCCACCAGGATGCCCGTATGGCCTATCTGCCTGCTGTGGGAAATATCGAACCCTTCGGAGCAGAGGGCATTCTTGAAATTCAGTTCATTCCGTTCGAAAAGCCGCCAGGTGAGGAAACGGTCCGTCCATCTCCAGGATTCATACGCGGGCTCATCCCAGAAGCCCCAGCTGATCCGGAACCGGGTTTCGGGCTTTTCGGACGGTTCGCGGGTGATGATGTTCACCATGCCGGCCATGGCGTTCGAACCGTACAGGGCGGAGCCCGCGCCCTTGACGATTTCCACCCTTTCGATTTCCTCCACCGGCAGCGTATCCCAGTTGATACCGCCGGAGTCGCCGTTGATCAGCGGATGCCCGTCCACGAGCAGCAGCACCCGGCTGCCTGCCGCCCAGTTGAAGCCTGTGGATCCGCGCAGGTCGATCTGCCCCTCGATCACCCGGAAGCCCGGCATGTTCTGCAGGGCCTCGTCCAGGTTTGTCACGTTCCGGGTGCGGATGGCGATCGGATCCATCACCTCAACGGTCGTGGGCGCATCCTCGATGGCCTGTTTCCGCTTGGAGGCCGTGACGATCAGGGCGGGCTGGAGCAGGACGGCAGGGGCCAGAAGGAACGACAGTTCCGCCGCGGCTCCGGGCAGCACGGCGACATCCTCCCTGATTTGTTTTTCATAACCCATCATGGACACTTCCACGTCGTAGCGGCCGAACGGGACCTGTACGGAGAAGCGGCCGGACGCGTCCGTGGACGCGCCGAGCAGCGTGGATTTTACCATGACATTGGCGCCGAAAAGCGGCTGGCCCGTCTTTTCATCCAGCACCCTGCCCGTGATCAATGGTGTGCTTGGAGCCTGTCCGAAAAGGGGGACGGCCAGGGCCAGGATCGCCCCGGCCAGAATGAAAGTGATTTTTCGCATGGTCCGGTCCATTAAAAGAACGGGGAGGATCTGCGGACATTGGCGAAGTCCGCAACGATGTCGATGTGTTCCGTGAACTGGCCCGCAGTCACGGTCACGGACGCCGGTTTTCCCGGCAGGTCTGATTCGAAGGCCCCGAG
Source organism: bacterium (assembly GCA_016931355.1). Taxonomy (GTDB): domain Bacteria; phylum Zhuqueibacterota; class QNDG01; order QNDG01; family JABMRT01; genus JAFGEX01. Next base: position 6,412 of record JAFGEX010000092.1, on the reverse strand, counting down.
TTCCTTGACGCCCATGATGTAGTTGGGTATATCTGGGAACCAGGCCACCACGATCCAGCCGTAAATGCCGGGTTTCAGTTTGATCTCGTAATCGTGACTTTGAACGGAGAGCGGCAGCGGATCGCTGAAGACCACGAGATGCTGCATGACGAATCCCAGCGTGTCCAGACCGGCCGCCTCCCAGGGATAGGCGTCCAGGACCGCGATGCGCACCTCTTTCGTCGAATCAGGCCGGGTACCCGTGAAGGTGATGCGCCCCCTGATTCCGGAAGGCGGCAGCGTCGGATCCAGGCCGTGGCCCCTGTAACAGCCGGCCCAGAGCACGAAACAGAGGACGGCTGAGGCAAAACGGATCGGCCGTTTCATCGTCTGCCCCTGCTTTGCTGCGCGCCCCGGCCGCTGCGCTTCTTCAGCAGGGCCGCTGCCAAAAGTCCGCCGACCGTGCCGAAAAGCGTGTCCAGAAACAGATTGGCGATCAGGTAGAGGACGACGAAGGAGGAAGGGATCGCGTCGCCTTCTCCAATGCTCCTCATGGCCTCTTCGAATTCCTCGGGCACGTTTCCGAGATTGTTCATCAGGGTCTGCAGCATGTCCTGGTCCGGGCCCATGCCCAGGAAAACCATGAGGAAATAATTCAGGAAAGATCCGATGAGAGCGCCGAAAACGCCGCTGAGCAATCCCAGGAGGGCGCCGTCCCCGGATGTCCATTCCGCGCCCGGAGGGAGTTTTTTCCAGTACAGGTATGCCCCTGTGCCGCCTCCGAGCATGATCCACATGCAGCACAGGCAATTGCCCAGGTTGATGATCGGCAGGGTGGACAACACGGCCATGACCGCGCCTCCGATCAGGGACGGATAGAGCTTGCTGGGAGTCTCGTTGATCATATGGCAGCCTCGTGTTTTTTAAAATCCTTGATAGCGTCCAGAACAGCCGGTGCGAGCACCCAGGCCAGGAATCCTCCAAGCCAGAGCCCGGTGGAAAAGCGCGTCCAGTTTCCGGCGTCCACACCCAGAATCTTATCGGACACCGCCTCCAGGCAGGCCGGGGCAACTGCTGCGGCTGCCAGGAGGCGCGGTCCGTATCCGGACAACTTTTTTTTCAGCAGGGGATAGAAAGCCAGCCCTGCCGCGAATCCCATGTAAATCCCGGCGCAGCGGCCGCATACGGCCATGGCCGCACCGCCGATCTCGAGACAGCGCCCCGGTATCTGATGGCAGACAGGCTTGAAAAACAGTTTCAGCACAGCTCCGGCGGTCCGCTGGGAATCGTTCCCGTTCAGGAGCAGGGGCACGCTGAGAAACAGGATGCACCAGATCAGCGCTGCGCCGGATAGAAGAAGGATGACGCGGTTTTCGGCGCGCTCTTTTTTGTTTCCACGCATTTTCATCCGATCCCCAATGATTCCTGCCCCCTCTTTTTCCGCGCGGTCCGGACTGATCCCTGCCGCAGCATGATTCGGGTGTCCGTTCTCATCGCATCAGAATCGATATCAAAAAAGTCATGACGAAAAGTGTCGAAAAGGCCAGATGCAACAAAACATTTTGTCCGGCTGCCTTTTTCATCTTATCTAAATCGTCTGTATGGAACCATAACGTTTTGAGTACCTGCGGCAATAGGATGGCATACGGAATCAGTGTCAAGAGAATCGGCCAACGACGACCCGGAGAGATCGCTGCCAGGACCACGATATTGACACATAACAGGATTTGAAAAATCCCGTATAAGATTCCGGTTGTTTTGATGCCGCGTCTAACGGCGACTCCCCATTTTCCTGCCGCACGGTCCGCATCCAAATCAATGATTTGCCCGATCAACAGAATGGAAAGAGTGCTGATCCCGGTAATCGGCATCGCGATTAAAACCCCCGGACTCAAACGAACATTTTGACCGATGACGGCAACCGCAATGGCCATCGGCCCAAATGCGAACCACACTGAAAATTCCCCCCATCCCCGATAAGCAAGTTTGATGGGAGCCGCTGTATAGTATTTGCTGAAGAACGCCGAGAGCACAGTGAGAATGACCAAGGGTATTCGAAAATCGGGTTGAACCCGAAACAAGAGGATGATGGAGATCAGGATTGCGGCAAGCCATGCGATGCGGGCGATCCTGAGCATGACAGGCAGAACGGAAGGATCCTGAACGATCACTCCTGAGCCGCCACTGAATTCATTGCGGTTCATATTGATCTCATCCGTTCCCTGCAGCGTATCGTAGATGTCGTTGTAGACGTTCGTGGCGACATGAAAACAAATACCCAATATCAGGACGAGGCCAAAATTGAGGAAGTCAACGTGATGGCCGATATAATATGCAAGTAAAGTTCCGGCAATCAATGGGCTGATGATGGACGACAAAAATGGCGCCCGAACCATATTCAAAAAACCCGGACGGTTGCTGTTCATCTATGGCACCTTGAAGATTTGAATGAATGATGCATTTCAATCAATCGCTTGACATTTCCTGAAATTTCAAAACCGGCATGCCGCCCGGTATCCATAAAAATGATCTCATTTTGATTCATTGATTTTTTTGATAATTTTATTTCGACCGTTGACTGCATCGATTCGTATATGGGATGGGTCATGCCATTGATCGTTGGCGCCTCAAGAAAGCCGCCATCGCTGCGATGGATGATTATTTCCAAGGTCAGATCTTTTTGCTCGAATGTCGATTGAATTTTACTATCTTCTATTTCCAGATGAATCAGTTTTGCGCCGGTATAAGTCGTCAATCGATATAATTTATTTTGATGCCATAGGCCAAAAATGAAACCCAAGAAAGGTTTATGGATCCAGGGTATAATGGCTATCGATCCCGTGCAACTCACATTCTCGGCATGAAAATGGTTGGATTGAAACCAGATCCAGGCTTCGGGAAATGACTTTCCCCAATCCTTTTCTGTATAGCCTTTGCCGTTTGAAAAATCGATATCCCGGCCATTGATATTTAAATAACCTTGAATGGTATGATTTAAACTGATCATGCCATGAAAACATTCCATGAAAGGGACCCAGGTGTACCAGCCCATGATACCGGGTGAAACGAAAGTTTTAGGCCACGGTATCAGGTTTTCGAAATTCAATTCGCCGTTTATTTTGAGGGATGCATGGCTCAGATCCAAATACAATGTTTTTGAAGAAAATGAATTCGAATGAATTTGAATATGAAAATCATTGTCTTTTGATTGGAAATCCTCGATTGGAAACCTGAAATAATGAGTGTTGTTGTTTGAGCCATTCAATATTTGTATGAATGCGTGACTGTCGGTTTTGTTTTTATCGATGAAAATGCCCGGTATAACGGCATATAAATGATGCTGATTTTGATCAATGATCTTGAAATACCAGCCTTCAAAATGCCGGGAATCCTTTTTGGTTCCCTGATACCACGCGGGATTGAATTTCTTTTTAAAAGGATTTATCACTGATGTTGACCCGATTTGAATTGAATCTGACAGCGAGCGCATTCCCCGCGGCTTGCCGCGGGGCCTGTCCCGGGCTTTGACCCGGGATAAGCGAGCGAATTCAAATGTCTTTTTCTTTACAGATCGAAGATTCCCCGCCGCTTGCAGCGGGGAGCTGCAATCCGGTTCCGGGCGCATTGCCCGCAGCTTTCCGCGGGGTAAGAATGCGAATTCAAATTCAAATTTCCCTATCCTCACAGACCGAGGATTCCCGGCAAGAACCGCCGGGGAGATTCCATCGCTTCATGAAACGCGGTCCTGAATCTGATGCGCCAGGCGCCGCAGGGAGTCACGCGCCGGATTGTCCTTGAGAAGGTCCGTGTAACGGACAGCCTCATCCACCAGGCTGTTCACCCAGGTCCGGACCTCACGGAACGTCCCGGCATTCTCGAAAAGGTTGCGGGCTTCAGCGATGGAATGCCGGTCCAGGACGGCGGAGTCCAAAAGTTTCCGGAAGGCTGTTTTCGCCGCCGGTTCCGCATGGGTGAGAAAATGGATCGAAATGCTGGTTTTTTTCCGGGCCACCAGGTCGCTGCCCTGTGGCTTGCCGAAAACGGATTCCTCCGATTCCAGATCCAAAAGGTCGTCCTGAATCTGGAAGGCCCTTCCCAGGGTTCTGCCGAAATCCTCGAGTGCCTTCACCTGGGCCGGATTTCCGGACCCGATGAGGCCGCCGATGACGCAGGAGGCCCTGAGGAGCATGCCGGTTTTCTGGTCGATCATATCCACATATTCGGCCTGGGACACCTCGCTGCGGCTTTCAAATTCCTTGTCCAGGGCCTGGCCTTTGCAGAGCTCGAGAAGCGCGGCGGTGAAGACGTCCAGAACCTCGGGCAGGCGTTTTCGGGTCTGAATGAGAGACAGATAGGCCAGTGTCACCAGCCCGTCCCCCGCCAAAATGGCCGTTGCTTCGTCCCATTTCCGGTGAACGGTCGGACGTCCGCGGCGAAGGTCGTCATGATCCATGATGTCGTCGTGGACCAGCGTAAAGGTATGCAGCAGCTCCACGGCTGCGGCCGCATCGATTGCATCCTCCATCCGCCCACCGACGCAGGCGCATGAAAGCGAGAGCAGGAGCGGCCTGATTCGCTTGCCCCCGGCTTTGACCAGATAGGCCATAGGTTCAAAGAGGCTTGCAGGTTTTCCCGGTTCGAGGAGCCGGATCAACCGGTCCTCGATCAGGGACAGAATGTCCCGGTTCAACTCCGGCGCCTTCATCGCGGCTCTCCGGAGGATTCGGGCCGGCAGTCGGGCGGATGGATGCGCATCAACGGCCGCGATCTGCGCAATTCATCCGTATTTCTGCATCCTGTGAGGAAAAGGACCATTTTCAGCTGTTCCCGCCAGTCTCCGACAAGCCCGGCCAGTTTTCCGGGATCCGCGTCCGCATGCGCCTTGAGAATGGGGAAGGCGGCCCCGGTCAGTTCGGCGCCCATGGCCAGGGCTTTGGCTATGGTGATCCCGTTTTCGATCCCGCCGGATGCAATGATGCGCGCCTGCGGGATGCGGGAGACCGTCTCCAGGCACACGGCGGTCGGGATGCCCCAGTCCCGGAAGGCTGCGGCATGGCCGGACTTGCCGTTGCGGAAGGATTCGATGGCGGCCCAGGATGTCCCGCCCGCTCCGGCCACGTCGATGTACACCACGCCTTCATCGAGCAGAAGCCTGGCCGCCTTTTCGGAAATGCCGCATCCGATTTCCTTGGCAATGACCGGGATTTTCAGAATTTTGACCAGCCATCCGATCCCCTTGAGCACGCCCCTGAAATCGCGGTTGCCTTCACGCTGCAGCAGTTCCTGCAGGGGGTTGAGATGCACGGCAACCGCATCCGCTCCGATGAGATCCGCCATGCGCTGGAATGCTTCACGGTCCCGGCTCTGCGCCAGTTGCGCGGCTCCGATATTGCCGATGATCACGGCCCCGGGCGCGGTCTCTCTGGCGATGCGGAACGTGTCGAGATGATCCCCGTTTTCCATGATCTGCCGCTGGCTGCCGATTCCGAGGGCGAGGTGCTCTTCCCGGCAGACCTCAGCCAGCGCCCGGTTGATGGCCCTGGCGCCCGTGTAACCGCCTGTCATGGCCGTGATCATGAAGGGAAAGGAGAGGGATTTCCCGAGGAATTCCACGCCCGTATCCACATCCTCGAAACGCATTTCCGGAACCGCGCAATGGATGAAATCAAAGGCTTCGAATCCCGATGTCTTGTTCCTGAAACGGACATCCTTCTTAAGCGCGATCTCCACATGCTCCTTTTTTCGTTTGGATACCTTCATGTCCTGTCCGGCGCTCAAAGCTTGCGGTTTTCTCTCGTTGGAATAAACCGGAATCAATAAATTGAAAATGGTGAATTCGGAGTAAAAATGCAAGAAATTTGTTGGACCTGTTTAAAAACATCCGCACAGGATGGATGGATCGGGACAGATCCAGCCGCATACCGGAAAACCGCAGCTGCGATTTGGCAATGCGCAGCCGCGTACCGGCATAACACAGCCGTGATCCGGAAGAAGCTAAGCCGCGTCCCGGCAAACCGAGGCCGGACGCAGGACAGGTCCCTTCGATACTCTAGAGCCTGCCCTCCGCTGTCCCTGTATCCAGGACCGCGAGCTGGCCGCAGGCGCCCCGGATGTCGTCGCCGCGGCTCAGGCGCACGGTGATCGGCGCAGCCAGGGGCTGGATGATTTCAGCGAATCGTTTGATGCGTCCCTCTTCCGGACGGGCGAACCTGTCCGATGTCGGATTGTAGGCGATCAGATTGACCTTGCAGCGGATGCCGGACAGAAGGCCGAGCAGCTTGACGGCGTCCTCGTCCGAGTCGTTGATCCCGCTGATCAGGACATACTCGAAGGTGACGCGCTGCCTGTTGCTTTTGGCGTAAACCCTGACGGCGGCGAGCAGGTCGGAAATCGGGTACCGGTCATTCACAGGCATGAGGCCGGATCGCTGCCG
>JAFGEX010000008.1 GCA_016931355.1 bacterium | reverse complement strand
CAGTCCGCAGTCGCCGAACTGGATTCCTCCAAGAAAAAACTGGAGGAAATGGGCATGCCTTCCTTCCATCCCCAATGGGCCACTTTCTGGCTCATCCTCATCGGCATCGCAGAATTCCCGCTGAACAGCCTGGTCTTTGCCATATTCGGCAGCAACAGGATAGAAACCTACATCATGGCTTCTGCCATGTGCATCGCCATCCCGCTGTTCGCCCATTTCTTCGGCAAGGCGCTGCGCCAGGAAATCAAGACGACCATAGACAAGATCATCCTGGTCGGCATCCCCATCATCATCCTGGGGCTTCTCGGCGGCATCGCGTTCATCCGCGCCATGTATTTCGAAAGCGGCAGTTCTTTGGGCCTGATCGGGATTTCCATTTCCCCGCAGGTGCTGACCATCCTCTTCATGATCATCAATGTGGCGCTGTTTTTCGTGGCCACGATCATTGCCTATGAGGCCAGCCATCCCAATCATAAAACCTTCATGTCCGTTTACAAACGCCACCAGGAGGCGAGGGGCAGGCTGAAAAAGGAATCCGGCAAGGCGGAGAAGGCCTTCGGAGATTTTGAGGACGCGGAGAAAAACCTGGCGCGCATCCGGCAGGAAAGGGAAAAGGCCCACGAGGCATTCAAACAACAGGCGGAAGAGATCAAGGCCAACCGGGAATATCTGATCGCCGCGTATCGCAGGGCGAACATCCAGCTTCGAAATGAAACGCCCGAGTGCTTCCAGAAGCCGCCGGAAATCAAAATACCCGAAGCCCTGATCAACCTCGACTGGGATTGCAGGGACAAGGGCGTCCGGGAACCCAAACCGTAAGGCGGGCCGTGCCATGAAAACCAAACCGATCGTCTGGTTGCCGGCTGCCGTATTTCTGGCCGTCTTGTGTTCGAAACAGGCGCCGCAACCTAAAAGTCAGGGCAAGGTGGTCTGCCTGCTCTGCGACCTTTCCGAATCCACGAACAAGCCCGAGATCCGGAAAAGCTATCAGGATTACATCCGCATGGTGCTGGATGGGACCCGGGAAAACGACGTGCTCCTGGCCAGCCCGATTACGGAGAAATCCATAGCCGAAAGATATATTCTCAGGCATGCCTTCCCGGATTTCTCCACGGATACGGACAATCCCCTGTACCAGCAGGCGCAGCGGAAGAAATTCGACCTGCGCATGCAGGCGGAGAAGGATTCCCTGTTCGGGGTCATCACCGGGACGCTTTTCGATCCGTCCCTCAAGATCGTGAAGACGGACATCACCAGCTCCCTGTCCGCTGCGCAGGCGGTTTTCGAATCCTTCGCGGAAAAGAAGAGAGTGCTCGTCATTCTGTCCGACATGATCGAGGATTCCGAATCCTATGATTTTGAAAAGGAAAATCTGACGGATGCGCGGATCCGGGAAATCATCCGGGTTGAGACGGAAAAGGGAAGGCTGCCGTCCCTTGCCGGCGTGCATGTTCATGTGGCCGGCGCTGCTGCGGAGGACAAGGAGCATTTCTTCAAGGTCCGCAAGTTCTGGATGGAATATTTCAAGGCCTGCAAGGCGACGCTTCTCAACGCAAATTACGGGACCGGTCTGATCACTTTCACCGAGTGAGCGGACTGCAGGGCACCTGGACGCACGGATGGATGCTTGAAGGCTGCGGGCTGCAAAGAATGTTCGATCTGTGGGGGAAGAGACGTTTTTTCCGTCCGCATACCCTGCAACAAGCCTGGGGGATGTGTTTGCTGTCAGATGATAGCCCCCGGGGAATCTTCAATCTGCAGGGGGCATTGATATTTACCCCATGTCCGATTCACAAAGGCGGCCCGGCGGCCGCCTTTATCATTTGAAGGAGGGAACATGAAACGGTTTTTCATGCACGCCGCCGCTTTTTCCGTTTGCGTGATCATTCTGCTGATTGCGTGTTCGGTTTGGAGCCTGGGTCCGTCCGGGCATTACATCGGAACCTGGGCGCTGACCCTTGACGAAGGCGCGGGCCCCGGATCCTCTGCAGGCTGGATGGACCTCCGCCGGGAGGAGGGTTATCTGGACGCGGACCTGCTGTGGAGATGGGGTAGCGTGGAACCGGTGGCCAGCGCCATGATCAAGGGCGAACACCTGGTGGTCACCCGGGATTGGGTTTACGACAGAAAAAAGGATGCGGACGGGAATACGATCCGGTCCCATCATCTGACCTCCTGGTTCGAATTCGAGTCGCAGGGGAAAGACCTTCTCAAAGGGAAAGCATTCATTCCAGACGGTAAGGGTCTGGAATATGAAATCTGGCCTTTCACAGCGAGGCGCCTTCCGCCCATGCCCGCTGAGCCGGATTTGGAGAAGGTCCGGTACGGGACGCCTCTCGAACTGTTCAACGGCAAGGATCTGTCCGCATGGGAACTGATCAATCCGAAGGATGCCAACGGCTGGCGCGTGGAAAACGGCGTGCTGGTCAACAATCCGAAGCAGACCGAAGGAAAGCCCCACATCCATTACGGCAATCTCAGGACAAAACAATCCTTCGGGGATTTCCGCCTGACCCTCGGCGTCAACGTACCTGAGGGCAGCAACAGCGGCATCTACCTGAGGGGTATATACGAGATCCAGGTTGCGGACAGCTACGGGAAGCCGCTGGATCCCCATAATATGGGTGCTGTGTACAGCAGGATCACACCGTCGGTTGCTGCGGAAAAACCGGCCGGCCAGTGGCAGGACATGGACATCACGCTTTGCAACAGGCATGTCACAGTCATCCTGAACGGTCAGAAGATCATAGACAACAAACCTGTGCCTGGCGTGACGGGCGGTGCTTTAACGCCGGATGTCACTGCTCCCGGGCCTCTTTACCTGCAGGGCGATCACGGGGTTGTGATGTACCGAGACATTGTCCTGACGCCGGTCATCGAGTGATGCGTCGACCCCGGGGTGGACTCCGGGGTGCGGGACCGCGAAAAGAGCATTTTCGATCGACGATGGACGATTTTGGATTGACGAATGACCCATGCTCCAATTCGCGTTTTTTTCCGAATACCGGTTTTCGGCTGGATCAGTCAAGCGAACCCGGGGTCGTGAACCGTATTGACCCTGGAGTTCCGAAAGGTCAAATGGGAAAAACGTCGGACATCAGCAGGCGTGCGTTTAATCAAACTGTAGCCGCAGGCGCCGCCGCGATCCTGGCCGGCAGCGGGAAAGGTTTTGCAGCCATGAAGAAATCCGGCCTGACCGTCCGGCTGGGCGGTCCAGTCTATGTGAATGGAAAGGATCCCGGCGTTTGGGCCGAGGCTCACCGGAAAGCGGGATACGGAGCAGCCTACTGTCCCGTGGGTCCTGAGGCCGGCGATGCGGAAGTCGCGGCATTTCGCAAGGCTGCAGGTGATGCCGGACTCATCATAGCCGAAGTCGGGGCCTGGAGCAATCCGGTCAGCCGGGATGATGCGGTCCGGAAGCAGGCGGTCATGAAATGCGTCCAATCCCTGGAACTGGCCGAGCGCATCGGTGCTGCCTGCTGCGTGAACATCTCCGGATCGCGCGGGGATCAATGGGACGGCCCGGACCCGGACAATCTGACAAAAGAGACCTTCGGGCTCATCGTGGATACAACACGGTCCATCATAGACGCAGTCAAACCGCGAAGCAGTTATTTCACCCTGGAGCCCATGCCCTGGGCATATCCGGATTCGCCGGATTCGTACCTTCGCCTTCTGAAGGCAGTGGACAGGAAAAAATTCGGCGCCCACCTGGATCCGGTAAACATGATCAACAGTCCGGAGAGATATTTCAGGAATGATGATTTTCTCAGGGAGTGCTTCAAAAAACTAGGACCGCATATCAAGGCCTGCCATGCGAAGGACATCCTGATGCAGCCGAAGCTGACGACTCACCTGGACGAGGTGCGGCCGGGGCTGGGCGCTTTGGATTATCCGGTTTACCTGACCGAACTGGGGAAACTCGGCGGATCCGTCGGATTGATGATCGAACATCTGGAGACCGAAGCGGATTACAGGCTGGCTGCGGAGTATATCAGGGGCAGGGGGACGGAGGCGGGGGTATCGTTCGTATGACCGGATGTGAACGATCGGCTGGCGAATCCTCTGTCTGTCATTAAAAAAGACAGTTATATCCGCCCGTTTGCCCAGCGGCAAATCGGGGGGCGGGCGATCCCATACCGGTTCACATTGTCCCTTCCATCAGAGTCCTTTCTTTCCCGGTTTTCAGCGTGATTTTGACGATCAGGTCGTCCGTGAAATCAGGCAATGTCATTTCGATTATATTTTTCAACCCCCCTGAGAGGATGACAGACCTGCCGATTTCCCGTAAATCCGCCGGAGATAGGAATTGGACGAGGTATTCTCCGTCCGCGATTCGAAAGAATGCTTTTTGATCATCCATCCGTTTCCCGGATTCCCTGGAACAGCAGTACATGACCATGACCGTCCGGTCCGATGACGAGAGACTTGCGTGCACAAGAGGGCTGTTCCGCAGAGAACACGCCGTATGATTCGGCTGCAGGCGCCAGAAGGGCAGGGATTCGAAAAAGTCTTTCATGGGTTTGAGGAATTGCCAGCCGGCGGCGAAATAGGACGTATCATTGATCCCCTCGCAGCCGTCCCATGAGTGCCAGGTCCAGAATGCACCGGCTGTTGCGAACAGCCATCCTTGTTTTCGGCGGTGTACGGGATCATTGTTTCGATGACGATTTTCACGGCCGGTTTCGTTGTTGAAGGCGGGCTTGCCGTATTGGCGGATATTCCGTGCGACGTTCAAATACCAGTACTCGAGATCATATTCCGGCTGCGTCCCCGTGCAGGTATGCACGACCGCCAGATCCATCCATGTCTTATGCGGCCACAGAGCGTCGTCGGTCGTTCCGTCAGAGGAACAAACGGGGTGCTTGCCGGCGTCATGCTTACGGAAATAATTCCCGGCGCTGTCCTGGAACGCCTCGTTTCCGGTTTCCTCGTTCATGATTTCAAAGACCAGAACATTGCTGTAGCGGCCCAGCCGGGATATCACCATGTCCCAGTAAGGTTTTTGGCCCGGTATATCCCGGACATCCGGTGTTAAATCAAAGTAGAGCACCAGATCCAGGCCGATTCCCTTCTCGCCCGCCATCCGGATTCTTCTCTCCACCTCGCGGAGGTAATCTTCGTTGAAACAATGCCAATCCGGGCTTCTTCGGGTTCCGCCCCAGGGCCATAAATCCAGGTTCAACTCGCTTTCATAGGGGGTTCCTTCCAGACAGACCCGGATCACATTGGCTCCGTGTTTCAGAGCGTTGTCCAGGACTTTTTCCGGATAGGCGCATTGGAAGAAAGCCCAGGCTGTCTTGTTCAGGACATAAAGAAAACGGCCGTTGCTGTTGGTGAAATGATTCCGGTACACGGGATCGGGCCTGAAAGGCGCATTCCATACATTGTTGAATGAAACCGGAGGCAGGTCTTGGGCAAAGGCCATTCCCTGCAGGAGATGAAGATGAATCAGGACTGAAAGGATTGCAGCCAAATGTTTCATTAAAAGGGTTCCTTTCATCCGCGGAAAAAATCCTGGATCGCCCGCTCCGACCAGCCGGCTTCACGACAATCGGCATGGCAGGACTTATCTCCGCGGAGGCCGCCGGGGTATGATTACGTCTCCGTATGTGAGCGATTGCCGTTCCAGTCATTCCGCCCGCAATAAAAAATCCACACTTGAAAATCATCCGGCGACCCTATTCAATCGTCAATGATTTTTAATACTTCCCATGCGTCCTTGCCTCGAGTAATCCCGGGGTTGACCCCGGGGTCCGAAATCCTTTCAATACTTCCCGTAATTCCTCGCCGTTTCCACCATTTTCCGGATGTTCTCATCCGGCGTGTCCCTGCCGCATTGATCGCCGGTTGAGAGGATGAATCCGCCGCCTGCTGCCGCATCGTCTATGGCTTTTTTCGCGGCTTGCTCCACGTCTATAGGCTTTCCGAACAGCATCACGTCCGTTGTCTGCAGATTGCCCATCAGGCATATTTTATCACCGTATTGTTTTTTCAGAACAGCCAGGTCGCAGTCCCCCATGGGCGGGACTTCCAGCGGATTGATGCAGGAAAGGTCCGTCTCTTCCGCGCACCACTTGACCATCTCCGCCTGTTTCCCGCAGGAATGGCTCATGGTGAGAATCCCCGCCTCCTTGCAGCGCCGGGTCAGTTCCTTGACCACCGGGAGGGCGTATTCCCTCCAGATCGCAGGCGACTGCAGGGCGAATCCGCCTGAGCCCCCGGTCAGGATGAAGTCCGGTCTCAGATCCAGGATGTATTCGAAAAGAGTCCAGTAATGCTTCATGAACACTTCATTGAACGCATCGAGCACTTCCTTTTCCTCATAATAGAGAATCGAGCACTGGGTGATGCCGTCCTCCACCCAGTCGAACCACAGGTTGAAGCCCGGAGCTGGGATCCAAATGCCGTAGATGCCGCGCTCGCCCCAGTCCTTCTTCTGCCTGTGATAGACTTCCGGATTGATGCCGATCACTTCGGGGAAGAGGTATTTCCAGAATTTCCGAGATTCCTTGATGTCCTTGATCGGCTTCTCCGTCATGGTCGGGCTGTCCGCAGCATAGTAGGTCATCTCCCTTTCGATCGTGCCTTCCGGATAGACCAGGACGGACCGCTGGATTTTTCTCCCGTCCCTTTCCTCCACAGGAAGATTCCGCCATTCGAGCGGATGCCTGAGAATGGGCTTCACAGCTGAAAAATAATCCGTCCACCAGCCGTCGAATCCGAAATAATCCACCGTGTTTTTATAAGCCGTGTAAAGATCCGGATCATTGTGCAGGTAAACATCCCAGAAAGGCTTTCCGGTCAGGCGGCAGGGCACCATGTTGGAAAGGTCCGGGCAGACCGGCACGCAGTCCGGCTTTTCCAGCCTCATGGCAGCCATGAGGCGTTCGCGGGGGGTCCATTTCATTTCTTTACGATTCTCCTCAAGCGGGTGATTAAAAAATCATAGGCAAAAGTTTTGATATTTTCAAGGTATTTATTGTATTTGCTTCCACATTTTCTATCTTTGCACAGTATCACCTGTAGAAAAGCCAATAAGGCGGACGGGTTGCGCGAAACCGATCACATGCAGGAAAAGCAAAATCCGGATGCGGATCTGATCCGCCTTTCCGCCTCGGGCGATGAGGGAGCCTTCAGGCAATTGTTTGACCGGTATGAAAAACGCGTCATGGCCCTGGCCTTCCGGATCACGGAAGACCCGGATCTGGCTGCAGATGTGACCCAGGAAGTGTTCATCCGTGTCTATCGCAGCCTGCCCCGGTTTCAAGTGGGAAAAAAGTTCTTCACGTGGCTTTACAGGATCGCTGTGAACGCATCCATTGATGCCCTCAAAAAAGCCAGGAGATACCGCGAGATTCCTCTCGATGCACTGAGCGTGGACCGGTTCCCCTCCCATGACGGGATGTCCGGCATCAGCGCAGATGGATCAGCCGATATCCTCTGGTCCCTGATCGGTCAGCTCAGCACGCCTCAGAGGACGGCGTTCATGCTCAGGGAGACAGAGGACCTGTCTTGCGGGGAAATCGCCGCAGTCATGGGCTGCACGGCTGCCACGGTGCGAAGCCATCTGTCCCACGCGCGCAGGCAGCTCAGGGATGATATCAAAATGAAATATCCGGAACTGTTGGTCGGGGTTAAAACATGAAATGCGAAAGAATTCAAAAATGGCTGCCCCTGTACGCGGGGCGCGAGCTGGATGGGTTCAGGACCCGGGCGGTCGAAAGACATCTGCAGCATTGTCCTGAATGCCGCGGCGTACTTGGCGAATACACCGGATTGCGCAGAATGACACGGCAGATCTTGTTGACCGGGATTCCGGTTCCGGGAAAAACGGTATGGCCCGGTGTAGCCGCAGGTCTTGCAGGCGGCAGTCGCAAGGCCGAACCGGGGGGAAGCCGGCTCCGGCCGCAGCGTTTTGCCTTTGCATTCGCGGGGATCGCGATTGCGGTTGTCATCGCACTGTCTTTGCGGCCCGGGCCGTTCCGGAGAACGGGGACTACAATTTTGGCCGAAAATCGCCGGGAACGGCCGATTGTGGAAGAAGTCCAAATGCAGAATGTCACCGTGATCACTCTGAAGGTGGATGATCCGAAGATGCATATCATATGGTTTTTGCAGGATGAAACCTGATTGTCAGAATAGGAGGTGTCCGATGTTTTTAAAAAGAGGATTAGCTGTTGCCGGACTGGCCGGGCTGCTGCTGGCCGGGCAGGGCCTTGCATTGGATGACGTGCCGAAAGGCATTGTGGTCGATGCTAAAACCCGGAAGCCTGTTCCGCGTGCAAGGATACAGTATCACCTGGATGCGGAGGAAGGCCAGAAATTCGGCGTTGTCACAGATGCGAACGGCGGGTTTTATATGATCGGGATCAATCCTATGAAGCTCTCCCTTTTCCTGTTGTATCTGGATGTGGAGGCAGACGGTTATCAACGGAAGCAGGAGACGGTTTATCCGGATCCGGCTGGAAACCCGGATATCCGCGTCGAACTGGAACCAGCCCCGCCTTTGGTCCAGGAGTTTGTTCCAGTCAGCAACAGGGACCGCATGGAGGAAATCGGGAAAACCCTCAATATGGAATTCGGAGGGAAACTCGGTTTCTATCCTCAGGATCAAAAGAGTGGGATTCTGGTACGTGATACGCGGGAGAATGTAGCGCGGGCCAGGGCCCTGATCGCTCAGAGCGATGTCCCTCCCAGGCAGATCTGGCTGCAGCTTCTTCTCATCGAAGCGGATGGGCAGGGCGGCGGCCGGAATGTCCCGGATGACCCCGAATTCAGGGATTTGCAGGGCAAATTAAAATCTCTGTTCAAATTTCAGACATACAATGTCATCGGAAGGGCGGATATACACGGCCAGGAAAATGCATCGTTCTCCATCATGCAGGATGCCGGGCAAACCGGGAAGGCGGCCTTTGCCGTACGTTCAGGCAGACTGGAATGGGGGGGATCGAGTGTCCGGCTCAGGGATCTCACAATCACAGTCCAAAAACCGGTTCACTCGGAAATCAGCACCACCGTGAACGTGCCATTGGGGGATACGGTCGTACTCGGATCCTCGAAAGGGGGTACGCAGGATCATGCGGTCATTGCTGTGGTGAAGGTGAGTGATGTCCGGTGAGCCCGGCCGCGAGTCCCTGAAATGTACCGCGCCTGCAAGATGAGCCATCGTCTGCAATCAAAGCGTGTGATCATCCGGGAAGGCAACGGATGACCGCATGCCCAGCGGAGACCTGCCGCATACACTTGAGGGCTGACGCAGGGGAGACATCATCCGGATAAAAAAACCCGGCTGCATGGCCAAAAATCCATGCGGCCGGGCTTCTGGATGCCGGATAGGAACGGATTTACTTCTTGAGAACCGTTTCCAGCACTTTTTCCTTGGCCAGTTTTTTGGTGCAGAAGAACCAGTCGTGGCAGGTCATGTCCTT